>NZ_JBEOWS010000545.1:0-4219 GCF_040296125.1 Streptomyces sp. NPDC002265
ATCAGCCCATGAACTTCTTGAACTCGTCGGGCAGCTCGAAGTCCTTGGCGCCCTGCTGCGGCAGCCCGAGGGCACCGCCGCCCTGGGCGGCGGCCTCGCGGCGCTGGGCCTCCTCCAGCTCCTGCTGCTTGCGCTTCATCGGGTTGCCGGAGCGCTGCTTGCCCTTGGCCTGCTTCGGCTGCTTCTTGGTCCGGCCGGCCCCGCCGCCCATGCCC
Organism: Streptomyces sp. NPDC002265; assembly: GCF_040296125.1. NCBI lineage: Bacteria > Bacillati > Actinomycetota > Actinomycetes > Kitasatosporales > Streptomycetaceae > Streptomyces > Streptomyces sp. NPDC002265. Next base: position 216 of record NZ_JBEOWS010000545.1, read on the forward strand.
GGCATCCCGGGCATCCCCGGCATGCCGCCGCCCTGGGCCATGCGGGACATCATCTTGCGGGCCTCGAAGAACCGCTCGACCAGGCCCTTGACCGCGCTGACCTCGACGCCGGAACCCTTGGCGATACGGGCGCGGCGCGAGCCGTTGATGATCGTCGGGTCCTGGCGCTCGCCGGGCGTCATCGACTTGATGATCGCGCCGACGCGGTCGACGTCCCGCTCGTCGAGGTTGTTGATCTGGTCCTTGATCTGGCCCATGCCCGGGAGCATGCCGAGCAGCTTGGAGATGGAGCCCATCTTCCTGACCTGCTCCATCTGGGCCAGGAAGTCGTCCAGGGTGAAGTCCTGGCCCTTCTTGGACGCCAGCTTCGAGGCCATCTTCTCGGCCTCTTCCTGGCTGAACGTCTTCTCCGCCTGCTCGATCAGGGTGAGCAGGTCACCCATGTCGAGGATGCGGGAGGCCATCCGGTCAGGGTGGAACGCGTCGAAGTCGTCGAGCTTCTCGCCGTTCGACGCGAACATGATCGGCTTGCCGGTGATTTGCCGGATCGACAGGGCCGCACCACCGCGGGCGTCACCGTCGAGCTTGGACAGCACCACGCCGTCGAAGCCGACGCCGTCGCGGAAGGCCTCGGCGGTGTTGACCGCGTCCTGACCGATCATCGCGTCGACGACGAAGAGGATCTCGTCCGGGGAGACCGCGTCCCGGATGTCCGCGGCCTGCTGCATCATGTCCTGGTCGATGCCCAGCCGGCCCGCGGTGTCCACGATCACGATGTCGTGGACCTTGCTCCGGGCGAACTCCATGGAGTCCTTGGCGACCTTGACCGGGTCGCCGACGCCGTTGCCGGGCTCCGGGGCGTAGACCGCGACACCGGCGCGCTCGGCGACGACGCTGAGCTGGTTGACGGCGTTGGGGCGCTGGAGGTCGGCGGCGACCAGCAGCGGGGAGTGGCCCTGGTCCTTCAGCCACTTGCCGAGCTTGCCCGCGAGCGTGGTCTTACCGGCACCCTGGAGACCCGCGAGCATGATCACGGTCGGCGGCTGCTTGGCGAACCGCAGACGCCGGGTCTCGCCGCCGAGGATCGTGACCAGCTCGTCGTTGACGATCTTCAGAACCTGCTGGGCCGGGTTCAGGGCCCTGGAGACATCGGAGCCGAGGGCGCGCTCCTTGACGTTCTTGATGAACGTGCGGACGACAGGAAGGGCGACGTCGGCTTCGAGCAGGGCGATGCGGATCTCGCGCGCCGTGGCGTCGATGTCCGCTTCGCTCAAGCGCCCCTTGCCGCGCAGATTCTTGAAGGTGGCGCTGAGGCGGTCAGAGAGGGTATCGAACACGGCGACGTCGGTCCTCGGGGTCGGGGGCGATGTGAGTGCCTTCCAGGGTATCCGGCCCCGCAGGAAATTCGTCCCCGCCCGCCGAATGGGTGAGCGGGGCCGCGCTCCCCACGGGGGCGGCCGGCATCTCCGGCCACCTCGCCGACCAGCGCAGGGACCGGCGCGCAGGCGCCGGCCGGGGCCTCGGCGGACTCGGCGGCCTCGGCACGGACCGCCGCCCAGGCCGCCGTAAAAACCGCCCGTTCGCGCGGCCCCCGGCTCACCCCCGCAGCGTCTCCTCCAGCTTCCGGGCCACCCCGGCCGCCTCCTCGCTCGGCAGGGGCGCGCCCTCGGGGTCGGTGACGTAGAAGGCGTCCACGGCGTTCGAGCCGAGCGTCGACACGTGCGCGCTGCGCATCCGCACGCCCGTGTCCTCCAGCGCCGAGCCGATCCGGAAGAGCAGTCCCGGGGCGTCCTGGGCCCGTACCTCGATCACCGTGGCCAGTCGGGAGCCCGCGGAGGCGACCGTCACGCGCGCGGGGGGCGCGACGACGCCCCGGCGGCGCGGGTAGGCGGCGTCGCGCTCGGCGAGCCGGGTCGCGATGTCCAGCGAGCCGTCCAGGGCGCGTACGAGGTCGGCGCGCAGCCGGGCGGCCTGCGGCAGGGAGCCGTACTCCGCGGCCACCCGCCAGTCCAGCAGCAGGACGAAGCCGCCGACGCCGTCCGGCAGCGGCAGGGCCCGCAGTTCCGCGGTGCGGACGGTGAGGCGGTGCATGGCCAGCACACCGGCGACGGCGGGCAGCACGCGCGGCTGGTCGGGTACGGCGATGAGCAGCTCGACCCCGAGCGGTTCCGGCTCCTGCGCGCCGGACGGCTCCTCGTCGGCCGGCGGTTCGGTCTGCGCGCGCAGTGCCAGCACCGGGCCGCCGGTGCGGCAGGCCTCGATGGCGAGCCGCTCCTGCTCGGCGGTGGCGACGACCGCCTCGGGTTCCGCGGGCTCGTCCCCGGCCAGCACCGCCGCCACCCGTTTGACCAGGTCGGCGACGAGCGATCCGCGCCAGGACGACCAGGCGGCCGGGCCGGTGGCCAGCGCGTCCGCCTCGGTGAGGGCGTGCAGCAGTTCCAGCGTGCCCTGGCTGCCGACCGCCTCGGCGACGAGGCGCACGGTGGCCGGGTCCTCCAGGTCGCGCCGGGTCGCGGTCTCGACGAGCAGCAGGTGATGGCGTACGAGGGTGGCGAGCACGGCCACGTCCTGGCGGTCGAAGCCGATCCGCGCGGCGACGTCCTTGGCGATGATCTCGCCGGCCACCGAGTGGTCGCCGGGCCAGCCCTTGCCGATGTCGTGCAGCAGGGCGGCGACCAGCAGCAGGTCGGGGCGGCTGACGCGGCGGGTGAACGCGGAGGCGCGCACGGCGGTCTCGATGAGGTGCCGGTCGACGGTCCAGATGTGCACGGCGTTGCGCTGCGGACGGCAGCGCACCCGCTCCCAGTCGGGCAGCAGCCGGCTGATCAGGCCCTCGGCCTCCAGCGCCTCCCAGACCTCGATGGTCGGACCGCCCGAGCCGAGCAGGGTCACCAGCTGCTCGCGCGCCTCGGCGGGCCAGGGCGTGGGCAGCGGGCGGGTGGTGGCCGCCAGGCGGCGCACGGCGTGCAGGGAGAGCGGCAGACCGGCCTGTGCGGCGGCGGCCGCCGCGCGCAGCGGGAGTACGGGGTCGCGTTCGGGGCGTGCGGTACGGGCGAGCACCACCTCGCCGTCCTGCTCGACGACGCCCTCGGCCAGCGGGGAGCGTTCGGCGGCCGGCTTGCCGCCGCCGAGCATGGCGCGCAGGCGCGGCCGTACGGCGCGCGAGCGCAGGACGCGCCCCACTTCCCGCCAGGTGACGTCGCTCGCGTACGCGATGACCCGCGCCGCCTCGTAGACCTGCCGCAGGAGTGTGTCGGCGTCGAGCAGCCCCAGCTCGGCCGCCACCTGGTCCTGCTCCTGGAGCGCGAGCCGGTCGGTCGCGCGTCCGGTGGTCAGATGGAGGGCGTCGCGTACGTCGAGCAGCCGGCGCCGGGCGTCGGCGAGGCCCTCGCGCGGGGCGTCCGCGAGCCAGGAGGCGGCGACCGCGCGCAGGGCGGTGGCGTCGCGGAGCCCGCCGCGCGCCTCCTTCAGGTCGGGTTCGAGCAGGAACTGGAGCTCGCCCTGGCGTTCGGCCCGTTCGGCGCACAGGTCCCGGAGTTCGGGCAGTCGTTTCGGCGCCTGGTTGCGCCAGTCGGCCAGCACGGCCGTGCGCAGACCGGCGGTCAGGCCTCGGTCGCCGGCGATGTGCCGGGCGTCCAGCAGGCCGAGCTGGACCTTGAGGTCGTCGGCCGCCGTCCTGCGGGCCTCCCCCGGGGTGCGTACGGAGTGGTCGAGGGAGAGGCCGAGGTCCCAGACCGGGTACCAGAGGCGGTCGGCCAGCGTGGCGACCGCGGCCGGGTCGCCGCCGTCGTGCAGCAGCAGGAGGTCGAGGTCGCTGCGGGGGGACAGCTCCCCGCGCCCGTAGCCGCCGACTGCGACGAGGGACACACCGCGCATCGCTCCGGCGCCCGCATCGAACAGGCCGCTCAGCCAGTCGTCCGTGAGCTCGGCGAGGGCGGCACGGCGCGGCGGCCCGGGCCAACAACGCCCTCACCGGCCACCGCACCCCGATCGTCCGGCCCGCC
>NZ_JBEOWS010000546.1:0-4210 GCF_040296125.1 Streptomyces sp. NPDC002265
GTGGGAGAGCGCTTCGTTCACACCGAAGAGGTCACTGGTTCGAACCCAGTATCGCCCACCCGGACACAGCGGCCCATCTGCGAATGCGCAGGTGGGCCGCTGTTCGTTGACCGCATGCGGGTCGCCTGCCCGTCGGGCGAGGCCGCGTTCCCGCGCCGCCCGGCCGCCGCGCGGTGGCGTGGCGCCCGTCGATGTGCTCTGCTGGGGCGGCCTGGCCCGCGCAGGGTCCGCGGCGACTCCTGGTCCCCACGGTGGTTCGAGATCGATTCCCTCCTCGGTGCGTGATCGATCTCCTCGGCGGTGCGTGATCACTCCCCTCCTCGGAGGGTGATCGATCCCCTCGGCGGTGCGTGATCGATCCTTTCGGCGGTGTGTGACCGCCCCGGCCGTGTCGCGGCCACGCTCCGGATACGCTCCCGCCGAATCCGGGCGCCGTCCCCGCCGCCACCTGTGGCATTCCGGCCACCTTCGCGCCGCGCCCCCGCCGTCGCCCTCGCCGGGCTCGCAAGTCACGCCCGGACCCCCTCGCCCCGCCGTCGGCTTCCGGCCGGTACGGGCTCGTCGGTGCCGCCCCGCTCCCGGTTCGGCCCGCCGGCGCCGACGGCCCCACCTGCGTCGTCGGCCCGTTCGGTACCGCCCTCGGCACTCCTGCGCCAGGGGGTCGCCGGGGCGCCTCGGAAGAATTTCCTGTCCGAATCATTGACGCACCCTCAACCCCTCCGTAGCTTGTGCCAGCAAGCGCTTACTTGAAACGATTCATGAGCGGCGACGATGCTGCGGGGAGGGGCCCGACTGTGGGAACCGGGAATGTTGAGAGGCGCACGATCCTGAAGGCGGCCGGAGCCTCGATGGCCACGCTGGGCCTCGCCGCCACGACGGGCTGCGGCGGTGACGGCGGCACCTCGGCGGACGGGACCGTGACGATCCGTTACTCGTGGTGGGGTGCCGACGAACGGGCCAAGCGGATCAATCAGTCCATCGCGCTCTTCGAGAAGAAGTACCCGAAGATCAAGGTGAAGACCGACTTCCAGGACTACGCCTCTTTCTGGGAGAAGTTCCAGACACAGGCCGCCGGCGGAAATCCGCCGGACGTATTCCAGAACGCCGTCGGATTTCTTCGGAAGTACGACAAGCGCGGCATCCTGATGGATCTCAAGTCCCAGATAGACGCGGGCAATCTGAGCCTCGACCACTTCCGCGCCGGAGTCACCAAGGTGGGCGAGGTCGACGGCAAGCAGCTCGGCATCCCGGTCGGGTCCAACACCATGGCGCTGGTCGTCGACAAGAAGGTGCTCGCGAAGGCGGGCGTCGACCCGCAGTCGGGCTGGACCTGGGACGAGTACTTCAAGGCCCTGAAGACCATCCACGACCGGACCAAGGTCCCGGGCGACACCGGCTACTTCGGCATCATGTACCTGTACGACCTCTATCTGCGGCAGAACGGCAAGGCGTTCTTCGACAAGGACGGGCTCGGCTTCGAGCAGGCCGATCTGACGGAGTGGTGGACGGACGGCTACAACCGGGTCAAGGCCGGGATCATCACCTCGCCCAAGATCGTCGCGCAGGACGCCCCCAAGTCCTCCCTCTCGGCGGGCCACGCCGCCTGCGAGTTCACCTGGGACAACTTCACGGTCCGCTACTCGGCGGAGGGCACCAGCGAGTACGGCCTCGCCCCGATCCCCACCATGGACGGCAAGAACACCGGCCAGTACCTCGCCTCCCTGATGCTGAGCGCCTCGGCGCGTACGCAGCATCCGAAGGAGGTCGCCCGGTTCATCGACTTCATGGTCCACGACCCCGAGGTCGGCAGGATCATGGGCTACGACCGGGGTGTCCTGGCCACCACCGACCAGTTCGACGCCTACAAGCCGACCGACGCCGTCGGCAAGGAGATCGCGCAGTACGAGCAGGACACCGCGGCGGCGGGCGTCCTCGGGGCCATCACCCCCCACCCGTCCGGCGCCGACACGGTCGAGGCGGCCTTCCTGCGCATCAGCGGCGACATGGCCCAGGGCAAGACCAAGGTCTCCGACGCCGTGAAGCAGTTCTTCTCCGAGTCCGAGGCCGCCTTCCAGGCCTGACCTGATTGGGAACACCCGTGACGCTCGTCAAGGACGCTCCGCCGGCCCTGCGGAAGGTCCGCTCCGGAGCTCCCGCCGTACGCCGGCGGGGGCGCCGGGAGAATCTCGCCGGCTACCTGTTCATGTCCCCGTGGATCGCGGGCTTCCTGCTCCTGACCGCGGGCCCGATGGCCGCCTCGCTGTACTTCGCGTTCACCGACTACAACCTGTTCACCAGCCCCAGATGGATCGGCTTCGGCAACTTCACCCGGATGTTCGACGATCCGCGCTGGCAGAAGTCGGTCGAGGTGACGGCCAAGTACGTCGTCATCGGCACCCCGCTGAAGCTGCTGCTGGCCCTCGGCGTCGCCCTGCTGCTCGCCCAGAGCCGGCGCGGTCAGGCCTTCTACCGGGCCGCGTTCTACGCCCCGTCCCTGATCGGGGCGAGCGTGTCCGTCGGCTTCGTATGGCGCGCGATGTTCTCCGACGGCGCCGTCGTGGACCAGGGCATGTCGGTGCTGGGCGTCCATGTCGGCGGCTGGGTCGGCAACCCGGACTGGATCCTCTACTGCCTGGTCGGGCTCACGGTCTGGCAGTTCGGCGCCCCGATGGTCATCTTCCTGGCCGGTCTCAAGCAGGTGCCGAAGGAGCTGTACGAGGCGGCGGCGATGGACGGGGCAGGACCGCTGCGCCGCTTCTGGAGCATCACCCTGCCGATGATCTCCCCGGTGCTCTTCTTCAACGTACTGCTGGAGACCATCCACTCGTTCCAGATCTTCGGCTCCGCCTACGTCGTCTCCAACACCAGCTGCGGTCCGGCGGACGCCACCCTCGTCTACACCTGCTACCTCTACCAGCAGGGCTTCAAGAACGCGCAGATGGGCTTCGCCTCCGCGATGGCCTGGATGCTGCTGCTGGCCGTGGCGCTGGTGACGGCCGTCCTGTTCTGGTCGCAGAAGAAGTGGGTGCACTACGAGAACGACACGGAGGACGCTCGATGAGCGCCACCGCCCCGCCGGTCACCGCCGCGCCGGCCACCGCCCCCGTCGCCCACCGTCCGGCCGTGTCCCGCCGCCGGGCCGGCTCGCTGGCCTGGCACCTCGGCTCCCTGCTCGTCCTCGCCGTCGTGCTCTACCCCGTCCTGTGGGTGGTCGGCGCGTCGTTCAAGCCGAGCAAGGACATCCTGGGCAGCCTGGTGCTCTTCCCGGCCAAGCCCGTCATGGACAACTTCACCGGTCTCGCCGACGGCATAGCGGACGTCGCGATCTGGTCGTTCTTCCAGAACTCCCTCCTCTACGCGCTCGGCGCCGTGGCCGGTGTGCTGATCTCCTGCTCGCTGACCGCGTACGCCTTCGCCAAGATCAGGTTCGCGGGCCGGAACCTGCTGTTCGCCCTGATGATCGGCACGCTGCTGCTGCCGTACCACGTGCTGCTGATCCCGCAGTACGTGATGTTCCAGAAGATGGAGCTCATCAACACCTATGTGCCGCTGCTGCTGGGCAAGTACCTGGCCACGGAGGCGTTCTTCGTCTTCCTGATGGTGCAGTTCATGCGCAACCTGCCGAAGGAGCTCGACGAGGCGGCCCGTCTCGACGGCTGCGGCCATCTGCGGATCTACTGGTCGGTCGTGCTGCCGCTGTGCCGGCCGGCCCTCATCACCAGCGCGATCTTCACCTTCATCAACGCCTGGAACGACTTCATGGGCCCGCTGATCTACCTCAACGAGCCCGGCAAGTACACCGTCTCGCTGGGCCTGACGATGTTCCGCGACTCCGACGGCCTCGCCTCCAACTACGGCGGGCTGATCGCGATGTCGCTCGTGGCGCTGCTGCCGGTGCTGCTGTTCTTCCTCGCCTTCCAGCGGTACCTCATCGACGGTATGGCGACCTCCGGACTGAAGGGCTGAACGGTCCCACCATGGCCGAAGCACGGGTGAAGGCGCGCAAGGAGCGCAAGGAGTCCCCGCTCGCGGAACGGTTCGGGGTGTTCGCCGAGTGTCTGCTGACCGGCGTGTGGATCGCGGTGGCCTCGCTGGGCGTGATCACCGCCCCCGCCGCCTTCGCCGCCGGGGCGAGCCATCTGCGCCGCCGGGTCCGCCACGAGCGCGGCGGGCTCAGGGAGTTCGTGGCCGACTTCGGCGCGGCCCTGCC
>NZ_JBEOWS010000547.1:0-4204 GCF_040296125.1 Streptomyces sp. NPDC002265
CGTCCCCCCCCCCCCCCGCGGGGGGGGATGTTGGGGGGTGGTTGTGCACACTACTTGGGGGGGCGCGGCATGGGCCGGCGGTGTTACCCCGGCGGGCCGGGGGCGCACGGCCACCGCCCCGGCCGCGGGCTTGGTGCGGATCGGCTGCGGGTCCGGGTGTCACTCGCCGAAGGTCTGGTGCGCGAGGGAGATCAGCAGGGCCACCGCGGCCGCGGTGACCGGCACCCCGAACCCGGCGGCCGGAGCGGCGTGCTCGGACATCCAGCCGCCGGCCGCGCTGCCGCAGGCGATACCGCCGAGCAGGCCGGTCACCGCGAGCGTCATGCCCTCGTTGAGGCGGCCCTCGGGAGTGCGTTCCTGCACCAGCGCCATCGTGGTGATCATCGTGGGGGCGGTGGCCGTCCCGGCGGCGAACAGCGCCACCGCCAGCAGCGTGGGCGATCCGGTCAGGGTGGCCGCGAGCAGCGGGAGCGTCAGCATCGCCGTCATCGCGGCCAGACACCAGGGGTGCCGCCACTCGGCAGGCCCGGACGGCTTCAGCGCCCCGTACACCAGCCCCGCCACGCACGAACCGGCCGCCTGGAGGGCGAGCACCACGCCCGCCGCCGCGCGGTACCCGTGCGCGTCCGCGAACGCGATCGTGACCACCTCCGTCGCGCCGAAGACCGCGCCCGTGGCCAGGCACACCGCGAGCAGTGGGGGCATACCGGCGGCGCGCAGCGGGGAACGGGCCGCGGGGGTGCGGTGCGGCGGCGGCTGGGTGGCGCGCTGGGCGGCGAACAGAAGCACCCCGGCCACCAGCAGGACCACCCCGGTCAGCGTCCCCGCCTCCGGGAAGAAGGTCCCGCACAGGAAGGCCGCGAGGACCGGGCCGAGCATGAAGCAGAGCTCGTCGGCGGCCTGCTCGAAGGAGTTCGCGGTGTGCAGCGCCTCGGGCGTGTCCGCCAGCAGATGCGCCCAGCGGGCGCGCGACATGCCGCCGGTGTTGGGGGTCGTCGCGGTGGCCGCGTAGGCGGCGAACAGGGTCCAGTCGGGAGCGCCGCGGCGCACGCACAGCACCAGCGCCAGGGACCCCAGCGCCGCGAACAGCGCGGCGGGCACGGCGACCCGGGCCTGGCCGTACCGGTCCACGAGCCGGGCGATCCAGGGGGCGACCAGCGCGGTCGCGGCGAGCCCGGTCGCGGTGACGGCGCCGGCGAGGGCGTACGAGCCGCGGGTGCCCGCGATCATCACGACCGCGCTCACGCTGAACATGCCCATCGGCAGCCGGGCGATCAGGTTCCCGGCGGTGAAGGCGCGGGTGCCGGGGCGGGCGAAGAGCCTGCGGTAGGGGCCGGGCGGGCGGACGCGGCGGCGGGCGGTGAAGTCGACGGCGACGACGGCATCGGCGGTGACGGTCCAGAGCGGAACCCGGTCGGGGGTGTCGTGGCGGCTGGGCTGCGGCATGGATCAACGGTGGCGCCGGGCCTGCCGACGGGTCCAACACCTTCTGCGGGCCGATTCACGCACTCCTGTTGTAAGTTCACCGGATGCCCGCTCCCCGACACCTCGACCCCAGGCTCCTGCGCGCGTTCCTCGCCGTCGCCGAGGAACTGCACTTCACCCGTGCCGCGGCCCGACTCTACGTCGCCCAGCAGGCGCTCAGCCGCGATGTGCGGCGGCTGGAGCGGGAGCTGGGGGCCGAGCTGCTGGTGCGCACCACCCGGCAGGTGACGCTGACCGGCGACGGCGAGCGGCTGGTGCCGCTGGCGCGTCGGGTGCTCCAGGCGCAGGACGACCTGCTCGGCGCCTTCGGGCAGGCCCGGCCGCTGCTGGTGGACCTCAACTTCCCGGACCAGCCAACCGCGCGGCGGGTCCTGTACCGGGCCCGTGAACTCGCCCCCGAGCTGGAGCTGATGGCCCGCTACGAGAGCGGTCTCGCGGGGGCGGCGGCGGAGATGGTGGCAGGGCGGCTCGACGTCTCGTTCGGGCGGTTCGCCGGTCTCGACCCGGCGCTGCGGTCCCGGCTGGAGCACCGGCTCGTGCGGTACGAGCCGATGGCGGTCGTGCTGCCCGAGGACCACCGGCTGGCGGCGCTGGCGCAGGTGCCGCTGGCCGAGCTGGCGGGCGAGACGGTGTACGCCGGTGCGGGCAACCCGCGGACGACGGAGTGGACGGACCTCGCGCACCGTCTGTTCGAATGCCGGGGCATCGCGATCGCGTCTCCCGCACCCCTCGCGGTGGGGGACGAGGAGTTCCGCAGGATCATGGCGAAGCTGCGAAACCCCATTCTGGCCGTGGTGGGCTTTCCGGCCATGCCGGGGACGGTGCTGCGGCCGCTCGTCGATCCGGTCCCCTTGTCGCCCGTGTCGCTCGTATGGCGAAAGGGGCTGGTCCATCCGGGATTTGACGCTCTTCGGCGGGCCGCGGACGAGATCGCAGCCCGGGAGAAGTGGCTGAGCCGACCAGCGGACGGATGGGTTCCGGCCATGGATGAAGATACGATTGCGACCCACACCTGACACGCTGCGCACATGGATCACGCCTGTGCGCTACATTCGTGGGTCTGAGCACGGTGTGGTAATGGGGCGCGTTCGAATCGGGTGGGGGCCCGGTTCGGCGGCGGGTGCTCGGCTTCGTACGCGCTTCCGGAACCGTCCCGTGGGGGGAAGTGCGCACGTGAAAAAGTGGCGGAAAGACGCCCAACCGAAATGGCCTGCCGGCACATCGTCGAGCCAGGACCAGCAGTCGACGGGGGAGAACGCTCAGGGCCTTTTAGGAACCGGCAGAACCGGATCGATTCCGGAACGATCCGGACCGTCCCCGGAGCGATCCGGACCGCCTTCGGGGCGGACCGGATCGGCGCCCGGCGCCCGGCGGACCGGCCGCCACGGCGGCCGCGCCCGGATCTCGACACCCACGACCGGATCCGACACCGGACCGGGCACCGGCTCGCGGCCCGGGGCCGAGATCCTGTCGTCGGCGGGCGGCGCCACGCCACCCGCCGTCCACGACCCCTGGAGCGAGTCCGGGACGCCGGCCGCGGAGCACGGCAACGCGCACGATCCGGACGAGGTGACCGTCCAGATGGACGCCGTCCAGTTCGGCGAGACGCTCACGCGGGCCGCCAAGGACGGCGGACAGGAGCCCTCCGACGCACCGGTTTTCGTGGACGAGTCGGGGCGGCGCAGCCGCACCTTCCGACGGATCGGCATCGCTGTGGGGATCGCCTGCGCGGCCTACGCCGCCGTCATCGTCGTCACCCTGTTGTCGGGCAACTCCAGCGCGCCCTGGCTCCCGGTCCCGGTCCCGGGCCAGGACGACGACAAGCCCGCCGGCCAGGTCGACACCTCCCCGGCGCCCAGCGCCACGTCCCGCCCGACGCACGCAGGCCCCGGCGTGCCGGTCCTGCCGGGCGGGACCTCGCCCGGCGGTGCGACCGCCACCGCGGGGACCCCGAAGCCCAGCACCTCCGGCAGCAGCGGCAGCCCGAGCGCCTCCGCCGACCCCAGGCCGTCGGCCAGCGCCTCCGCGAGGCCCAGCCCTAGCTCGAGCTCCAAGAGCCCGGTGGCGGAGTCGTCCCCGCCGGTCGTCTCCTCCCCGTCCCCGTCCGGGCCGGGCGACGGCTCGCCCACGCCCACGCCTCCGGCGAGCCCGGACGCCGGGGCGCACCCGGTCGCGCAGGCCAGCCCGGACGCCGGAGCGCACCCGGTCGCACAAGCGGCCCCGGCCCCGGTCACCGTCCGGTCGAGCGCCGGCGGCGCCTCCTCGAACTCCTCCTCGCACACGGAGAACGTCCTCTGATGGCACCCCGTTCCAACCGCCGCTCCGGGAAACGGGCGGCCGGCCGGCGACGGCTGCCGCTGCGCAGCCTGCTCCCGCTCCTGTTCCTGTGCGCGATGCTCGCGATGCTGATGCTGCGCGGCTATGTGCACAGCGAGATCCTCGCCGACTTCCGGGTCCGGCCCGAGGCGTCCACCGACAAGGTGCCGCAGAAGATCCTCGACGGCGGGCCGGTGATCGACACCCGCGGCGGCAAGGAGACCAGCCTGCACCTGCCCGACCACCGCATCGTCCTCACCTTCGACGACGGCCCCGACCCGAAGTGGACGCCGAAGGTCCTCGACATCCTCAAGAAGCACCACGCGCACGCCGTCTTCTTCGTCACCGGCACCATGGCCTCCCGCTACCCGGACCTGGTCCAGCGCATGGTCGACGAGGGGCA
>NZ_JBEOWS010000548.1:0-4175 GCF_040296125.1 Streptomyces sp. NPDC002265
CGTCCTCGGCCTCGCTCGCGGAGCCGAGCAGGCGGTAGGCGATCGCCTCCAGGCGCGGCCTGGATGCCTCGAACCGGTCCACGTCGTTCATGGTCGTACCTGAGCCTGCTGCTCGGCGCCCTGGCCGTGTACTGGGGCGTCAGCGCCCTGCGGATCAAGCCCCGCACCCCCGACCCGAACACCCCCGCCCAGACAACGACCGGGCGCCCGCAGACCACCGCCGCGGTGAGCGGTCTGGTCACGGCCTCGCTGGCCATCGTCCTGGTCGCGGCGGGCTTCACCGCCCAGCTCGTCTACCGCGACTACTACACCTGCACGAACGACGCCCTCACCAACGCGGCGAAGCAGTCCTGCAAGCAGCTCCTGCCGGAGGAACTGCGCGGGGTACTGGGCACCAACTGACGGCCGGGGCCTGCGCCTCCCGCGGGGGAGGGGGTCCGACGGGGAGGGGTTCCTGCGGGCGGAGGTGCCGACGGGCGGAGCCGACCGACAGAGGGCTCCGACCGGCAGGGGTCCCGACCGGCAGGGACCCGGCTGGCAGAGATGCCGACCTGCAGGAACTACGGCTGATACGGGTGCCGACCGCCGGAGGAACCGACCGGCCGGAACTCCGGCTGGGCGGGGCGCCGACGGGCAGAGATGCCGGCTGGCAGAAGTGCCGACCGGGGGACTCCGACGGGCACGGGCCCGGCCGGCAGAGGTGTCGGTGGTTCCCCGGAGCTGATGTCAGGGGCGTGGGTCGGTGGTGTCGTCCGCGGGGCCGGACGCGTCCCGCAGGGCCGCCCAGCGGGCCTCGCGCGCCGCGTCGCCGTGCCAGGGTCCGGGCAGCGGCTCGACGGCTGGGGGATCGGCCGGGAGGAGGTCGTACGGGCTCTCGTCCTCGCGGCGCCGGGCCGCGCCCCGGGTGTTCCCCGGCTTCGTCTTGGGCCCGCTCGAACGCCGACCCCGCAGCAGCCTGCCGACCGCAGGGCGCCCCGGCATCCGGAACCGCCGCCCGTGCGCGTCCCGGCCTTCCTCCGTCCGCCCGGGTTCCGCCCCGGGCGTCCGCTCCGGCACCGGCCGGGGCACCGACGCCGACGCCTCCCCCGGCCCGGCCGGCCGGTCGGCCCGCGTGCGCCCCGGGACGCGCGGCAGACGCCGGCGCACCCGCACCCCCGGCTCCGCCTGGCCTGCCCGCTCTCTCGCCTTCCCCTGGCTCCCCTGCGTCTTCGGTGGCTGCCCGGGGATCGTCCCGGTGACCGCCTTCGGCGTCGGGGCGGCCGTCGGTTCGGGTGCCGGGGCCGACGTCGGTCCGGGCGTCGGGTCCGAGGGCGGCTCCGGCACCGTCCTCGCGCCCAGTCTCCACGTCCGTTTCGGCCTCGAACCCGGCGCCGACTCCGACGCCGGAGCGGCTGCCGGTACCGGTGCCGATGCTGGTACCGATGCCGGGGCCGAGGGCGGCTTCGGCAGCGTCTTCCTCCTCACGGCCAGCCTCCACGTCCGCTTCGGTCCCGCCCCCTGCGTCGGCTCCGACGCCGGAGCGGCTGCCGAGGCGGACGCCGGTGCCGAGGCCGGCGCGGGCTCGGCCGCCTCGGCGCGCTGTCTGCCGATCGTCGACTCGGGGCCCGCCTTCGCAACGGCGTCCCGGTTCCGCCACCACCGCGCCGCCAGTGCCAGCGGCACCCCCACGCCCGCCGTCCAGGCCAGCGCCGCGCAGCCCACCTGCCACCACACCGGCCCGAACCGGGCGAGCGTGGCGACGCCGAGCGGGCCGCCCGCCAGCGCGGCCAGTACCGCGAGCGCCCCCGCACACAGCACCGCCGCCAGCCCGGCCGAGGCCGCGGTCCGCTCCCGCGACCAGCCCCGGGTCCCCGGCCTGCGCAGCGCCGCCCTCGCCGTGAACCAGCCCACCGTCACCCCGGCCGCCACCGGCACCGCCGCGCACGCCCAGTTCAGCGGCGTACCCGGCCCGGCGTCCGGGACCGCGGCCAGCAGCGGGAAGGGCGGGAACAGCGGAGCGGGAGCCGAGGCGACGGGGGCCGCGACATGGCCGACACCCAGCGTGAAGCCGGGACCGAGGGCGTACGCGGCCGCCCACACCACCGCGTTCGGCATCAGCGCGAGGCACAGCAGCAGCACGGCGAACCGCCCCGACCAGCCCTCCGTCAGCTGCCAGAAGGACGCGCGTGCCGTATCCCCGTGCCACACCAGCGACACCCCCACCAGCAGCGCCCCACCGCCGAAGTACACCACCGTCCCGGCGGCGGCGGTCCGTACGACGGCGCCGAGCCGCGCCCGCGCGTCCGCCCCGAGGAGCAGCCGCCGCAGCGCGCCAGGCAGCAGGCCCAGCACACGGTCGACCGGACCGCGGGGCCGCCCGTACGCCGTCCACACGCCCGCCCCGGCCATCACCACGGCGACCAGCGGCAGGCTCACCTCCGTCGATCTCCACGAGGGCCGAAGATCGCCGCCCGCGGCGTAGAGAGCGGCGGCCGCGCCGACGGCCAGATAGCCGAGGACGACACCCGCCCAGGCCGTGTGCGCCGCGACCGGCGGCAGGTCCGCGTCCACATCGGTGTCCCCGTCGCCGTCCACCGCGTCCCGTGCCGCCCGGTACACCAGCCAGGCCGGCAGCGCGCACAGCAGCAGCGGGGTGAGGCCCACGGGGGCCGGAACGCCGGAGAGGGTGTCGGTGCGGACCAGTTCGGCACCGTGCGCCAGCAGCCACAGGGCGGCGGCGACATGCAGGGCGCCCCCGGGGCCGCTGTCGGGATACGGCGAACTGATCCAGAGCACCATCACGAGCACGGCGAGCGCGCCGAGTCCGAGCCCCGCGGCGACGGCACCGCCCAGGAGACTGGCGCCCAGTCCCGGCGAACGGTCGCGCATCCGCATCAGCAGGGGTGACAGCAACGATCGGCGAGCGGTCATCTGGATCACGTCGCCATGCTCCCAACGACACGCGCTTTACCGTCGTAACAGGCGAACCTCCGACGTGTCACTCAATATAAATTTATGTACTTTTTCGTACGGAAGGGCGTCCTGTGACACAGAGCCCTGCGCCCCCGCTCCCCTCTCCGGGCGAACGCCGACGCCTGCGCGAGAAGGGTGCGTTGACGCAGGATCAGGTCGCTGCGCGGATCGGCGTCCCTCTGCGGACGGTGCGTGCGTGGGAAGCCGGCCGCGCCGCTCCGCGAGGCCGGAAGCTGGAGGAGTACGCCAGGCTGCTGGCCGCGTTCGCGGAGCCCGGCCCCGGCGGGACGGCCGACCGGGGGACGGACGGGACCGAGACGACCGCGCCGCTGGAGCGGCAGACGCCACCGGACGCCGGACCGGCGCGGGACGGCATGGAGACCGCGGCCCTGACACCGGATCAGGCCTTCGACGCGCTGTACTCGTTCTGCGCCCCCGCCCTCGTCCGGCAGGCGTATCTGCTCACCGGCCGCCGCGCACTCGCCCGCGAGTCGGTCGAGCGCGCCTTCCAGAGCGCCTGGCAGCGCTGGCCCGAGGTGGCCCAGGACTGCGACCCGGCCGGCTGGGTGCGGGCGACGACGTACGAGTACGCGCTCTCCCCCTGGCACCGGTTCCGCCTCGGTCACCGGCGCGGCGAACCCCCGCCCGCCGACGCGGCCGACCGCGTACTGATGGACGTACTCCTGGGGCTCCCGCCGTCGTACCGCCGCACTCTTCTGCTGCACGACGGGGTCGGTCTCGGTCTGCCGGAGACGGCGGCGGAGACGGAGGCGAGCAGACGGGCGACCGCGAAGCGGCTGCTGCACGCGCGCGAGGCGGTCGCGGCGCAGGTGCCGGAGCTCGCGGACCCGTCCCACCTGCACCGGCGGCTCATCGAACTGGCCGCCGCCGAACGTCTGTCGGCGGCCAGGCCGGCGACGGTGCGGGTGAACGGGGAACGCAGGGCGCGCTTCTGGACCCGGTCCGCGATCGCGTTCACGGTCGCCGTCATCGGCGCCACCACGCTGACCCTGCACACCGCGCCCACGCGCTACGAACCGCCGGTGCCCGCCGGGGAGACGGTGCGGGGAGTCCCGCCGAAGTCGGCGCCGGGCCCGCTGTCGTTCCAGCAGGAGATCCTGCGGGACATGCTGCGCTCGCAGACGCAGAGCGGGCCGGAGCGGCTGGTGCCGGAGGCCCGGTGAGGGCGGACATGCGGCAGGGCCCGCACCCCGTGAGGGTGC
>NZ_JBEOWS010000549.1:0-4155 GCF_040296125.1 Streptomyces sp. NPDC002265
GCGGCCCACCCGGGTGCGCCGCCGCCTGCCTGACAGGACTCGGTACCTGGAAAGAGGGGGGCCGGAGCTATTTCGTCGGCTTCTTGCCGGTCACGCCCAGGTGCACCAACAGCGCCAGATTGGGCTTGAGTTCGGCCTGCTTGACGCCCCAGGACTGGAAGCCCTTCTGATGGGAGGCGACCGCCGCGAGCATCGCGACCAGCGATCCGGCGACCGCGGCCGGATTGACGTCCTTGTCGACCTTGCCCTTGGACTGCAACTCGGCGACCGCGTCGGAGAGGGAGTTGTTCACCGAGTTCAGGATCTTCATCCGGAGCTTGTAGAACCGTTTGTCCCCCTCGGCCGCCCCGAGGTCGACGACCCTGAGGATCGCGTCGTTGCGGCGCCAGAACTCCAGGAAACCGTCGACGAGTTCCTGCGAGGTCTGCCAGCCCGCCTTGCCGACCCAGGAGCGTCCGGCGACCAGTTCGGTCAACTCGGCTCCCTCGGCGGCCATTTGCTCGGCGATCTCCAGGACGGCACCTTCGACGTCCGGGAAGTACTGGTAGAAGGTGGCGGGCGAAGTGCCCGCCTTCCGGGCGACATCGATGACTTTGACGTCCCGGTAAGGGGAGGAGCTGAGCATCTCGCTGAGGCAGTCGAGCAGCTTCTGCCGGGTCGCCTGCCCACGCCGGCCGGCCACGCGGCCGTCGACGGTACGCACTTGTCCTGTCATGCCGTCAGCTTACCGAGGGGTGATCGGAGCGCGATTCGGCCGAGTGCAAATGGGGTGCACGAGGGTATGGGGGCTGATGTGCTGGTCTGCGGGGTGCGTGCGGCCCAGTTACTTTGGCGGTATGGCCGAAAACTGGGCATCGGGGTACGGAGGGGGCGTCCGGGAGGGTGTTCCCTGCTGGGTGGACGCGCAGCTTCCCGACGTGGAGGCGGGCAAGCGGTTCTACGGAGAGCTCTTCGGATGGACGTACGAGGATGCGTACGGCTCCTCGGTGTGGGCCCGCAAGGACGGTGAGCCCGTCGCCGCGCTCGCGCACAAGACGGACGGCCGGATGCCCACGGTGTGGGCGGTGCACTTCTCGACCCCGGACGTGCGGGCGCTGCTGCGGCGGGTGGAGCAGGCCGGCGGCCAGGCCGTCAGGGCGCCGCTCAGGGACGGCGACCTGGGGGTCGCCGCGCTGGCCGCCGACCCCGAGGGCGCGGTCTTCGGCCTGTGGCAGCCCGGCACCTACCCGGGTTTCGGCACCCGCGGCACCCCCGGCACCTTCGCCTGGGTCCAGCTCTACGCCCGCGACCCGGCCGCCGCCAACGCCTTCTACGGCGCCCTCTTCCACGAGGCCCTGTTCGGTCCCGGGCCCGAGCCCGCGTTCGGCCGGGCCGCGGTGGCCGACGTCTTCCCGGCCGAGATGCCGCCGCACTTCCTCGTCCACTTCCGGGTCGAGGACTGCGCGGCCGCCGCCGGGACCGTCCGGCGGCTCGGCGGCCGGGTCCAGGCGGGACCGTTCGGCACCTCGTACGGGACGGTCGCCGTCGTCAGCGACAATCAGGGGGCGTCTTTCGCGCTGCTGGAACGCTGAGTGCCCGATGTTTGCCCTGATATCCCCCAATAACATGGCAGACATCCTGATTGTCCCTGGGTTCGCAACCTGTGGCCCGGCCAGGAAGAATCAGGGTGCGTGCCGCCACGGCGGTGCGGTGGTGAGACGCTGCACGGGGTCGCTGCACACGTGGGTGGTGCGGCCCGTACGGGGAGGTGGCAGGGCAAGTGGTGGATCAGCTGACGCAGCACGATCCGCGGCGTATCGGGCCGTTCGAGGTGCTGGGACGGCTGGGTGCCGGCGGCATGGGGCTGGTCTATCTCGCGCGCTCGGCGTCCGGCCGGCGCGTGGCGATCAAGACGGTCCGCACCGAGCTCGCCGAGGACCAGCTCTTCCGGGTCCGTTTCACCCGCGAGGTGGAGGCGGCGCGGGCGGTCTCCGGCTTCTACACGGCCGCGGTCGTGGACGCCGATCCGCGCGCCGCGGTGCCGTGGCTGGCCACCGCGTACGTCCCCGCGCCCTCGCTCGAGGAGATAGTGAACGACTGCGGGCCGCTCCCGGCCCAGGCGGTGCGCTGGCTCGCCGCGGGCGTGGCGGAGGCGCTCCAGTCCATCCACGGCGCCGGGCTGGTCCACCGTGACCTCAAGCCCTCGAACGTGCTCGTGGTCGAGGACGGCCCCCGGGTGATCGACTTCGGTATCGCCTCCGGTGTTTCGAACACCCGTCTGACCATGACGAACGTCGCGGTCGGCACACCCGCCTACATGTCCCCCGAGCAGGCGAAGGACTCCCGCAGCGTCACCGGCGCCAGCGACGTGTTCTCGCTGGGCTCGATGCTGGTCTTCGCCGCCACCGGGCATCCGCCCTTCCACGGCGCGAACCCGGTCGAGACGGTCTTCATGCTGCTGCGCGAGGGCCCGGACCTCGAAGGGCTCCCGGACGAGCTGCGCCCGCTCATCGAGTCCTGTATGCAGATGGAGGCCACCGGCCGGCCGAACCCGGCCGACCTCCAGGCCCAGCTGGCCCCCCACCTCTTCGGCTCCGGCTCCGACGACAGCGGCACCGCGTCCGCATGGCTGCCCGAGAAGGCGGTGGCCCTGATCGAGACCCGCCGCGGCGGCCGCCCGCCGGTGAAGCCGGCCGTGAGCGGCCCGCGCAGCGGGGGCCGCGCCCCGGTGCCGCCGCCGCCCTCGCGCGACCCCGCCGTCCCGGCCCTGCCGTCCGGCCCGGCCCCCGTGGGCGCCCCCGACAACGGCCCGGTCCGGCTGGCCGGGGCCGCGGTGCCGATCGGACCCGGACCGCGGGTCGCCGACGCCCGTGCCGCCGCGGTCAAGGCACCCCCGCCGGAGGCCGGCCTGGTCGCGTCCTGGGCCAGACCCCGCCCCGGCGTCAACGGCGCCGACCCCGTCGTACCCGCGCCGCCCGCACCCCCGGAGACGGCGGCCGGCTGGCGCCCCTGGCGGTTCCGCATGTCCAACGACGTGTGGGGCACACCGGCGGTCGCCGGCGACCTGGTCTACGTGACCTCCTTCGAGGTGCACGCCCTGGACGTGGCGACCGGCAGACGCCGTTTCAAGACCCGGGACGTGGCCTGGTCGATGGCGGTCGCCGACGGCCGGGTGCACGCCTCCGACGGCCCCACCCTGTTCGCCCTGGACGCCCGCGAGGGCGGCGACCTGTGGCGGCTGTCCACGGACGCCTGGGTGTACTCCCTGAAGGCCGAGCGGGGCACGGTCGTCACCGGCACGCGCGGCGGCGGGGTGCAGGCCTGGGAGGCCTCCACCGGACAGCGGCTGTGGGAGATCAACGGCTGCCAGAGCGACTTCGAGTCGCCGGAGGCGGGCCCCGCGCTGCACGACGGCACGGTGTACGTCTGGCAGGACGCCCGGCTGTGCGCCCTGGACGCGCGCACCGGCGAGGAGCGCTGGTCGTACCCGATCGGCGACGCCGCCTCCTGCGGCGGGGTGCCGGTGCGCGTCACCCACGCCCCGGACGGCCATGTCTACCTCTGCGCCGGCACCCGGGTGCTGGCCGTCGAGGTGGCCACCGGAAGGGTGCGCTGGCACTTCGAGGCCCCGGCCGCGTTCCTCTCCCCGCCCGCCTTCGTGCCCGGCCCCGCGGTCACCGGCGGCGGGGTGTACCTGGCCGACTACCTCGGCACGGTCTACGCGCTCGACGCCACCGACGGCCGCGACCGCTGGCGCATCGCCACCGAGGCCCGGTCCTCGATCGAGCCGGTCCTGGTGGCCGCGGGCCACGTCCACGTCGGCAGCGGCAAGGGCCTCTACACCCTGGACGCGGTCACCGGTACACCCAAGTGGCGCTTCCAGGCGGGCGGCGACATCGTGGGCGCCCCCACGGTGGCCGAGGGCCGTATCCACTTCGGCTCCACCGACCACCTGCTCTACACCCTGAAGGCCGACGACGGCCGGCTGCGCTGGAAGCTCGCCACGGGCGGCGAGATCACCGGCTCGCCGGTGGTGAAGGACGGCGTGGTGTACGCGTGCAGCAAGGACCGCTGCGTGTACGCGCTGGACGCGGAGAAGGGCACGGGCACGGCCCGCACGACCTGACCCGCCCCCGGCACCGTCTTCCGGCCCGGCCCCGCCCCCCCGGGCGGGCC
>NZ_JBEOWS010000550.1:0-4138 GCF_040296125.1 Streptomyces sp. NPDC002265
CAGCACCTGCTGCGGTGCCTGGAGCGGCGCCGTCGGGCCTTTCCGGACCTTGTGCCAGATTTCCCAGCCCTGGCGTCAGACCTTCCAGGACCTGAGGACGCCGGCCACGGCGTAGACGCTCAGGCGCGTGTCCCTGATCTTGCGGACGAGATCGGACAGGGCGCCGTACGGCGGGTCGATCCCCTCCCCGGACTGGCTCATGTACTGGGCCGTCACGAAGGCGGCGAAGAGGCTGTTGCGGTGCGGGAGGGGTTCGAGGCGCGTGATCGTGTGCAGGAGCGCCGCCGCGCGCCACGCGGCGTCCGGATCGGACGTCTCCAGGGTCGGCATCTTGGTCTTGTGCCGGGCGACGGCCGCCACCAGTCCCGAGTAGTCCGCGACCGCCACGTCCTCAGGCCCGAGGGCCGCCTCCTGGACGTCGAGGAGCCAGGAGACATCGATGTACAGCACCATCAGGCGGCCGCGGCCCCGTCGGCGTGCCGGGAGACGGGGACCTCTTCGGGGAAGGCCTCGTCGAACTCGTCGCGCAGCCGGTCGGCCCAGGCGACGGCGCCGGCGACGAACTGCTTGCGGTGCATCTCGCGCACGCCGAGATCATGCAGATACTGCTTGAGGCTCTTCCCCTCCGCGGCGGCGGCGGCGCGCACGCCTTCCAGTTCTTCGTCGGAGAAGGACACGTTCAGTGAAGGCATTCTCAGATGGTACCTAGTTGGTGCCGGATGGGCCAGGGAATCCTTGCGGGCCTGCGTCGGCGGCGTTTGCGAGGCCGGGACCCCGAGACCGGAAGCGTGAGGGATCCACGGCACGGCCTTCCCGCAGAGGTTCACGCCGACAGGCCGAACACACCACCGGCGGAGGTGCGCGGCGTGCTGCATGACGGTCTCGTCATGGTGGGGCCGGTACCGGCCCCCCGCTGCTCACCGACGAGCCGGCCGATCTGCGCACCGCCGTCGTCGAGCCCGACCGCTTCGGTGGCACCTGCCTCAACCGCGGCTGCATCCCGAGCAGGATGTTCGTCGTCCCGGCCGATGTCGCCGAGACCGCGCGGTCGGGTGCGCGGCTGGCGTCCTGTCGGCCGGGGAAGGTTCCAGCTGGTGGCGGCCGCAATCGAGATGGCCTGTTTTGATATGGAAAGTGCAGAAAAGCCTTGTGGCTTGGTCGCTCCTCCCACGATGCGGCGGAGGGTTTCGCTCGGACTCGATCGCGGCGGAAATGATTGCCGACTGTGCCTGTGCTGTGCATTGTCCGAGTTCAGGCACCCGGGCCTTCGATCCCGGCTCAGGAAAACCTGCATACCTGCTCTGCGTGAGTCGAATCCGCGCGGCGGGGCTCGGGAAACCGTGGAAGAGTTCCCCTTCCCATATCGCCATGTCTTCCGGCTGTCGATAAGAAAACGTGAGGTGGTAACATCCGGCCATGGCTCAGAAAATTGTGACCGTGTACACGGACGACCTCACCGGCGCGGAATCGGAAGAGGTGCAGACCCATACGTTCTCGCTCGATGGCGTCAACTACGAGATCGACCTCGTTTCGGAGAACTACGACAAGCTCGTCGAGGCACTTTCCCCCTTCACTTCCGGGGGCCGCAGGATCGGCAGGACCAAGCGTGCGGGCGGCTCCCAGAAGCAGGCGTCGGACAGTCCGAGCGCCGAGGAGCTGCGGGTGTGGGCACGCGAGAACGGCCTTCAGGTCAGCGAACGGGGGCGCGTTCCCGCCAGTATCCGTGAGGCATACGCCAAGGCTCACTGACACCGAGGATTCTCGGTGTCACCACCGATCGGTGGCGGACAGGCTGGGCTCCGTTCGTGCGGCCAACGGTATCCCGTGGCCTCCAACGAGGTGTTCGACGCTCGATCACCGGCGCGGGGCACGCTCATTTGGTCACTTCCGAGGATGACCGGCGGTGCAAACTCCTGCCGCAGCAGCACGCCTTGGTCGTCTCGAGTAGCCGCGCCGCCACCAGGGCCCGGCGAGGAGCACGTAAGCCTCCGTGACCGAGGCGCGCCTCGGTCATTCAGGTGCCTGTCCCACTGGCCGGTCAAGGGTTACCCTGCGCTGACTGCGCCACAGGCTTCGGCGCCGCCCTGAATAGTGCCGGCCCGCGAAAATCGGAAGCTTCCGCCACGTGCAACATCCTGGGGCAGCTTCGATGCCTCTTTCCCTGGCAAGATCGTCCCGCCGTTTGACGGGCCTGACAGGTGCCATCAAGACCCAAGAGTTCATCAGTTCCGATCTCGCCGGAATCTTCATCGGATTTCCCTGAGGGAAATGGCACCCTCGTGGTGCATGGAAGGCAGTGCGTGATCGATTTGCGATCGCCAGGAGACGGTCCGTCGTAGCGGCACCGGTCGCCCGGGCGGGGGTGGCTGCGATGCAGCCCGCTTCCACCGCGGAGCCGTGCTTCACGCAAGCCGGAATCGATGTCTCGATCGACAACAATCCGGGCGATGGCGCTCAAGGGTGGATCTGGTCGCGCGATGACTGGGCCACCAGTGCCCATGTCATCGTGTGGGGAATCGACGGCAGCTCCAGCGAGATCTGGCTCGGCGTGGGCGGCAATTTGCCATGGATCTGCCTTTCCAGGTGACCGGCCTCAACGTGTGCAATGTGACCGGCGACAATTACGATTGCAAGCAGTGAGCTGTTTCCAACCTCGGTTTGAGCAGGTCAGATGCAGGGTGAGGACGGCCTGAACCAGGCTGGTGATGCGAGTCGTGGAACGTCGCGGTTTGCGCAGGAGTCGCCAGGGGCCTTCCACCTTGATCGTGGACACCTCGACACTGGATCTTGAGTCCAGGAGAGGAGTCCCAGGTGGGGACCTACAAGTACCCGGCTGAGTTCCGGGCTGACGCCGTCGAACTGGTGCGCTCGGCGGGTCGTCCGGTCTCGCAGATCGCGGCCGAGCTCGGGGTGAATCACGAGACGTTGCGGCAGTGGGTGAAGACCGCTGACAAGGAGGCTCGTCCCGAGGTGGTGATCGAGTCGGTGAAGGACGCCGAGATTGCCGCACTGCGCAAGCAGGTCCGTGAGCTGGAGATGGAACGCGACATCCTGCGCCGGGCGGCCAAGTATTTTGCGGGCGAGACCAGCTGGTGAGCCGCTTCCAGTTTGTCGCCGACCATCGTGACGCCTGCGGCGTGAAGCGGCTGTGCACCGTCTTGAACCTGTCGAGGTCCGGGTTCTATCGCTGGTTGAAGGCCGCGCCGGCCAGGGCCGCGAGGAAGGCCGCCGACGCGGCCCTCACCCGGCGCATACGCACGATCCATGCACAGTCCGGGAAGACGTACGGGTCCAAGCGGATCACCGCTGAACTCCGTGAGGGCGGTCTGCTCGTCAATCGCAAGCGCATCGAGCGACTGATGCGTCAACACGCCATCATGGGGCGGAGGTTGCGGAAGAGACATCGCACGACGATCCCGGATCCGGACCGTCAGGCGGTGCCTGACCTGCTGCAGCGGAACTTCACCGCCGTTGCCCCCGACACCGTCTGGATCGGCGATATCACCTACCTGCCGATTACCGGCGGGCAGTTCCTCTACTTGGCCACGGTTATCGACGTGCACTCCCGGCGCCTGCTGGGCTGGTCGATCGCCGACCATATGCGCACTCAGCTCGTCACCGATGCCCTGGACGCGGCTGTCCGCATACGCGGCGGCCGGATGGACGGCGTGATCTTCCACAGCGATCACGGAGCCCAGGGAATACGGGTCCTGGCGCTTTGGCCTTGCCTGTCGCCGCCTGGGCCTGACCCAGTCCATGGGCCGCGTCGGGTCGTGTTTCGACAACGCCGTCAGCGAGGCGTTCAACAGCGTGCTCAAGGTCGAGTACGTCCACCGGCACACGTTCACCACCCGCACCGAGGCCCGGCTCCGGATCGCGACCTGGATCACCGGCTTCTACAACACGCACCGACTACACAGCGTGTGCGGGTATCAGAGTCCGATCGACTACGAGTACAACCATCGAGCCAACTCCGCCTTGGAGCTGGCCGCTTAGAGGATCTCCACAGTTCGGGGGATTGACAGGATTTCAGGCGCATCACACTAGAGAAGGCCCTGGCGCAGTGCGTAGGCGACGGCGTGCACGCGGTTGCGCAGGCCGTGCCGGACGGTCAGCTCGTGGATGATGTATTTGACGG
>NZ_JBEOWS010000551.1:0-4115 GCF_040296125.1 Streptomyces sp. NPDC002265
CAACGTCCTCTGGGCCCTCCTACGCGACGGACGGACCTACGAACTCATGCCGCCCACCGCTCTCGCGGCTTGACGGACCGCATTAGGAATCACTGACTGACGGCGGCTCACCTGATCCTGACTCGTCCCCGGAGCAGCGGCAGGTCCGGTCTGCGACTCGCCGGCCGCGTACAGGAACGTGGCCGCGGCGGACCGTACCCGCTCATCAAGACTCATACCCATAACGCCGGCCCTACCGCTCAAGACTCATGTGTCATGCGCCGGTCGTATTTCGCATCGTGTGCGCGCCTGCCTGCACGGGGTCGTGCGTTGTGGCTCTGTCCTGGCTCAGGCCGATACGGAGCGACACGGGGAGCAGCTGGAACGATCGTCGTCTTTCGGCAGGCCGTCATGGCGTCACCGCAGAGCTCCTGGCTACGTTGCCGAGATCCATGTCGCGGCGTCGCGCTGACCACGCGTCCGGCGTGTGCCCGCGTAGTCCAGGTCGAACAGCAGCCTTTCCACGTCCGTCATGAGCGAGCCGTAGACGTGCCAGGCGCCCGGCTTGGTGAGAGTCCCTTGGTGGATCAGTTCCGTCATGGTCTCGTGCCACGTCAGCGCACCCTCGATCGCCTTGCGCAGCCGTTCCCGAGGGTCCGTCTCCGACGGGTCCCCTGCCGCGTACGGCTCGACGAGTCCCCGGACCGCCGCACCGGCCAGTTGCAGGGTCTCGGCGTAGCGATCGAGGAACTGATGCCCCAGGTGGTGATCGGCGCGGCGGTCGTGGGCGTTGTCGGCGAGGGCCCGGGCGATTCCGCGTACCTGGAGGAGCACTCCGCGCAGGGCGCCGAACAGTTCTCCATAGGTCACATCGCTGCGTCGCGCTCGGGCGACGCCGCGCGCGTTCCACCGCAGGCTCTCGTCAGCCTGCCGTACCTGCTCCTGTGCATGCGTCAGGTGCTTTTCGAGTTCGCGCGCCCGGTGGAGCCAGACATGGGCCTTGGATCCGAGCTGCTCCCGGGCCAGACCGGTGCCCATGTCGCTCAGCAGGTTTCCCATGGCGTGGGCGAGTTTTTGTACGGCGGAGTCGGACTCGTCCAGATGGAGCGGGGGCAGGACGAGCGCGTTGACGACGATGCCCACCACCGCGCCGCTCAGCGTCTGGAGTAGGGGGGAGACAAGGCCGCCTATGGGATCGCCCGCCGTGGCGGCCAGCCCGACGACGGCGGTGGAGGCGACCTGTCGGCGGCTGTCGGCTGTGCGGCGGGGACCCACCAGGACGGTGCCGAGGACGATGACTGCGATGGCACCCGCTGTCGCTCCCAGGAGCTGGACCGTCATGAGGGCCAGGGCCAGACCGGCGACCTTCGCGACGACATTCTGCAGCGCCTTGGCCACTGATCGGTACACCGTGTCCGCGTTGACCATGAGCAGGGCCGTGGCGACCGCCAGGTACGGGCGCCCGTCGACAGCCCACGCGCCTGCGAGGGTCCAGGCGACCAGCGCCGCCATCAGGGCCTTGATCCCGTACACCAGGTGTCGAGGTGGCCGGTGGCGGAACCTGCCGCCGAGGCGGCGGGCCCTGCGTATCACGGACAGCAGGTAATGATCAGGGGACATCCGGTGGGCCTGCCTCCGCTTCCCCCGCTCCTGGCGTCGGCAGGAGCGGGGCTTCGAGGACACCTGGCGAGCGCGGGGCCAGCCGCGATGCATCACGTGTCAGACGTTCTTGATCGCGGAGATGTCGAAGTGCAGCTTGATCTTGTCCGAGACCAGCACGCCCCCGGTCTCCAGGGCGGCGTTCCAGGTCAGGCCCCACTCGGAGCGCAGGATCTCGGCCTTGCCCTCGAAGCCGACGCGCTCGTTGCCGAAGGGGTCCTTGGCGACGCCGCTGAACTCCAGGTCGATGCTCAGCGGCTTGGTCACGCCGAGGATGGTCAGGTCTCCGGTGATCCTGAAGTCGTCGCCACCCAGCGCTTCGGCCTTCGTGGAGCGGAAGGTCATCACCGGGAACTCGTCGGTCTTGAAGAAGTCGGCGCTCTTGAGGTGACCGTCGCGGTCGGCGGATCCCGTGTCGATGCTGTCCATCGTGATGTCGATGGTCGCGGTGGAGGCGGCCGGGTTGCGGCCGTCCAGGTGCAGGCTGCCGGCGAAGTTGTTGAACTTGCCCTTGACGTTGGTGACCATGGCATGCCGCGCGACGAAGCCGAACGTGGAGTGCGTGGGGTCGATGGTGTACGCGCCGCTGATCGCAGCGGCGTACGGGTTCGCGGCGACGGTGGCGGCGGCCTGGGGGGCGCTGCTCTTGCGTCCGAAGATGCCCATGGTCTGTCTGCTCCTGAAAGAGATGTGGCTCGGGCGATAGCAGAGCCCGAGCTAGTTGAACATTCAACCTACAGAACGCCTCGGTCCGCCGACCTATTCCGGCTGCGCCCGATTTCCTGTTCCACCGGACCCCCGACCCGGCATCCGGCGCGCCCACCTGCCCTGACGCCGCCCGTGGCCGCCCCCGCCACCGGATCGCCGACTCGGGCAGAAGGTCTTCCCCAAGGTCTTCCCGACGTACTCAGGCCCCCGCTTCAGCGGGCCGCGACCCGCACTCCACAGACGACTGGCAGGCCGTGTCCGAAGGTGGGCGGACAGCCGTGGCAACCGTGTACACCATGCACGGAACGCCAATGTCACCTACGCCGTCGCCGGCGAGCAGGTCGCCGACATCGTCCTCGACGGCCTCTGCCTGGAAGAGGACCTTCCCGACATGCCCGCCGAACTCGGCGCAGCGCGGCTGCCGGAGTCGCCGAGCGGGAAGCCCTCGAGCCCGGGGAGGCCGACAGCCTGATCGGCATGCGTGCCGCCTGCGCTCCTCACGCGGCCGTCCGCGGGAGCGTCGGCGACGCCGCCTCGGCCGGCGTACGCTTCGGCCCTACCTCAGTGGCTTCAGCCCCGGTGCAGCACCGGAGGCTGGAGGGCCTTGCCGGCTCACCACACACATCACGAACTGCGACCGGCGGGGCGGCCCTTGCGGCAAGGCTGACGCCGAGCCGGCCACGGCCGCGACCGCCCTGTCCACGAGGAAGCTGCAGGCCCGGCGCCATCACGGACGAACGCGCCGCCGGCTCTCACCGGGTCAGATCCCCGGCCCGGGAGTCGGAGGAGCCCTCGGCACCGGCCTCCTGCAGCAGGAGTCGCCCCAGGGCGCGCGCCTCGTCGAGGCTGAGCGCCGCCCAGGCGCCGGGCACACCGCCACGGGCCTCTCCCACGGCCAACGCGATCCGGTGAGCGGGCCGGTCCGGGCGGCCGATCCGCAGGTGCCGCAGTTCGATCCTGCGCCCGCACCCGGTGACGAGGGGACCGTCACCGGCCCGGCTCTGCGCACCTTCGTGAAGCGACCCGTCCTCCACCGTTGCCATCGGTCTCACTCCCTCGCTGCCGAGCCGGGTCGTCCCCGGCGCCAGCTGTCCCCCGGCCGCACCTTTTGAGCCGTACATGATGTAGTAGCGCTCTGTGCCTGTGGAATTGTTCCCGCCGAGGATGCGGTCGCCGGCTGAACGGGTCTCCCGCCGCGCTGCCGAGACTGCGTCACCTTGCCGGACCCATCGCGGACGTCATTGCTCCATCCGCCGTGTGACGCCCGCTTCGGTACGGTCGCCGAGGAACGCGTACCACTGAGGTTCTCTCAGTGCGGCCAGCTGTCGAAACACGGCGAGCTCCCTGGCGGTGAAGGGCGACCGGGCGCCGTCGCCCTCGGGAGCCTGGTCGTTCCAGCGCCGGGTGTGAATCTGCTCCAGCAGTGATCCGATCAGCGGCAGCGGCAGCGAGGCGGCGGCGCCCGCGACGGCGCAGAGCATCTCGCTCATGTCCGCGAGGGTGGTCCGGTCGCGGGACATGAATGCCACAAGTCGGAGTCCGACACCAGCCGCTCACGCCCGGCCGTTTCCGTCGACCGCGATCCGCGGTGGCGGCGCGAGAATCTGCGGCACGGCAGATCGTGCTCGCCCGGCCGGGCGAGCACGGGGAGGCACGGTTCAGCGCAGGCTCAGCGCGGCGATCTCCTTGGTGATCGTGTCGGTGTCCTGGAAGGTGAGGCCCAGGCGGGCGACGTGCTTCCAGCGCACGACTCCGTCTGCGTCGATGAG
>NZ_JBEOWS010000552.1:0-4102 GCF_040296125.1 Streptomyces sp. NPDC002265
ATCTGGTCCCCCTGCACGACTGAGAGCTCCGGGCTCCGGCTCCGGACCTCGGAGTTTCAACAGCTCGGAGCTTCGGGCCTCAGAGGGTGGCCGAGTTGTCGTGGTGCCCGGCGGTCCGCTGCCGCGGGACGGCGAAGGACGTGGCCACCGGCGTGACCGTCCAGTCCGGGTGGTTCGGCATCCGCGGGGTGACGGTGCCGTAGAGCCAGTCCCGCAGGAAGCCGGACAGGTCCTGCCCCGAGATCTCCGAGGCGACGGCGATGTAGTCCTGCGTCGTCGCCGAGGAGTTGCGGTACCGGTCCAGGAAGGCGCGCTCGATCGCGTGGAAGACGTCCTCGCCGACGAGCTCGCGCAGCGCGTACAGCACCAGTACGCCGCCCACGTAGCGCTGGTTGTCGAAGAGGTTGGCCGCGTTCGGGGCGGCGACCGGGCCGGAGTCGCGGCGCCACTGGTCGCCGAGCGCGTAGGTCGCCTTCATCCGGGCTTCCAGCGTGGTCAGCCCCAGCGAGTCCGGCCAGCCGCGCTCGTAGCGGTACAGCAGGCCGTAGAAGTCGGCGTGGCCCTCGTTCAGCCACAGGTCCGCCCAGGTGGCCGGGGAGACGAGGTTGCCGAAGTAGGAGTGGACCAGCTCGTGCATCATGTGCGAGCCGATCTTGGACTCCGGCTGGAGCAGGTAGTTCGGCTTGTACAGCGTGAGGGTCTGCGTCTCCAGGCCGGTGAAGTCGAAGGCCGCCGGGTCGTCGGAGTTGCAGGGCAGCAGACCGTACGTCTCGAAGGGGTAGGCGCCCAGCCGGGCCTCCAGCCACTCCACCAGGCCCGGGGTGAGGGCGAGGGCGGGCTCCAGCGCCTGCGCCCGCGCGGTCGGCACGACGTCCCGCAGCGGCAGCCCGTGCGGACCCTGCCGCTGCTTGACCACATAGTCGCCGACGGTGATCTGCACCAGTTCGGTGGCCATCGGCGAGCGGGAGCGGAAGGTGTACGCGGTCCGGCCGCCGGCCAGGTTCTCGGTGCACACCAGGGAGCCGCTCGCGACACCCTTCAGACCGGCGGGGACGGTGACGCGGAAGGTGAAGTCCGCCTTGTCCGACGGGTGGTCGTTGCAGGGGAAGACGGTGTGGGCCAGGTTGGGCTGGCCCGCCACCGCGAAACCGTCCGGGGTGACGACCCAGCCGGTGAGCGGCTGCGCGATACGGCGCGGATCGGCGCCGTACACCACGCGGACCGTGCCGCCGGCGCCCTGGGGCAGCGGCCGGGCGGGCGTGATCCGCAGCTTCTCGCCCGCCTGCTCGAACACGGCGTCGCGGCCGTCGACCTGGACGGTGCGTATGTCCAGGCCCAGGCAGTCCAGGGAGAAGCGGGTCAGCGCCTGGGTGGTGCGCAGCTTCAGGGTGGCCGTGGCGTCGACCAGCCGGGTGGTGGCGTCGTAGGCGAAGTCCAGGTGGTACGCGTGGACGCGGTAGCCGTCGTTGCCCAGGCCCGGGTAGACGGGGTCGCCGAGCGTCTCGGCGCCCGGCGCTCCGGGCGCTCCGGGCGCGTCGGGCTCCCCCGGAGCCGCGTGGGCGGCGCCGCCCACGGTCAGTGCGACGGCGGTGCCGAACAGGGCGGCCGCCGGGGCCGTCACTCTGGTGCGATATCTCATGGTCAGCCTTCATTCGGGCGGCCGGGTGGTCGGCCCGGCCGTCGTGGGGATCGGAAGACGATCTACTTCCAGGACCACCCTTTCGGCCGCTTCGGTTGCCCGCCGGGACACGGAAGCCGCCGGACCCCTGTCGAGCCGGGGCCGCTCACGAGATATCTTGATGTCGAGCAATGTTGCAGACGTGGAGCGGAGCACCGGTGACTGACTCGACCATCATCTATACGCACACTGACGAGGCCCCGGCCCTGGCGACGTATTCCTTCCTGCCGGTGGTCCGGGCGTACGCCTCGCAGGCGGGCGTCACCGTGGAGACACGGGACATCTCGCTGGCCGGGCGCATCATCGCCGTGTTCCCGGAGTACCTGGCCGAGGACCAGCGCATCCCGGACGCGCTGGCGGAGCTCGGTGAGCTGGCCAAGACGCCCGAGGCCAACATCATCAAGCTGCCGAACATCTCGGCGTCGATCCCGCAGCTGAAGGCCGCGGTCGCCGAGCTCCAGGCGCAGGGCTACGCGCTGCCGGACTACCCGGACGACCCCAAGACCGACGAGGAGCGGGAGATCCAGGCCCGCTACGACAAGGTCAAGGGCTCCGCCGTGAACCCGGTCCTGCGCGAGGGCAACTCCGACCGCCGTGCCCCGGCCTCGGTCAAGAACTACGCCAAGACCCACCCGCACCGCATGGGTGCCTGGTCGGCCGACTCGAAGACGAACGTCGCCACCATGGGTGTGGACGACTTCCGCTCCACCGAGAAGTCCGCCGTGATCTCCGAGGCGGGCGCGCTGCGCATCGAGCTGCTCGGCGACGACGGCTCCACCACCGTGCTGCGCGAGTCGGTACCGGTCCTCGCGGGCGAGGTCGTCGACGCCTCCGTCATGCACGTGGCCCCGCTGCGCGAGTTCCTCACCGCGCAGATCGCGAAGGCCAAGGAGGACGGCGTGCTGTTCTCCGTGCACCTCAAGGCCACGATGATGAAGGTCTCCGACCCGATCGTCTTCGGTCACGTGGTGCGCGCCTTCTTCCCGAAGACGTTCGCGAAGTACGGCGAGACGTTCGCCGCGGCCGGCCTGACCCCGAACGACGGTCTGGGCGGCATCTACAAGGGCCTGGAGTCCCTGCCCGAGGGCGCCGAGATCAAGGCGTCCTTCGACGCCGAGCTCGCCGAGGGCCCGGCGCTGGCGATGGTCGACTCCGACAAGGGCATCACCAACCTGCACGTGCCGTCCGACGTCATCGTCGACGCCTCGATGCCCGCCATGATCCGCACCTCCGGCCACATGTGGGGCCCGGACGGCCAGGAGGCCGACACCCTCGCGGTGCTGCCGGACTCCTCGTACGCCGGTGTCTACCAGGCCGTGATCGAGGACTGCCGCGCCCACGGCGCCTACGACCCGTCGACGATGGGCTCGGTCCCGAACGTCGGTCTGATGGCGCAGAAGGCCGAGGAGTACGGCAGCCACGACAAGACCTTCGAGATCCAGACCACCGGCACGGTCCGCCTCGTGGACCAGGCCGGCAACGTGGTGATCGAGCAGACGGTCTCCGCCGGTGACATCTTCCGCGCCTGCCAGACCAAGGACGCCCCCATCAAGGACTGGGTGAAGCTGGCCGTCACCCGCGCCCGCGCCACCGGCAGCCCGGCCGTGTTCTGGCTGGACGAGACCCGCGCGCACGACGCCAACCTGATCGCCAAGGTCCAGGCGTACCTGCCGGAGCACGACACCGAGGGTCTGGACATCCGCGTCCTCAGCCCCGTCGAGGCGACCAAGCTGTCGGTGGAGCGCATCCGCCGCGGTGAGGACACCATCTCCGTCACCGGCAACGTGCTGCGCGACTACCTCACCGACCTGTTCCCGATCCTGGAGCTGGGCACCAGCGCCAAGATGCTGTCGGTCGTCCCGCTGATGGCGGGCGGCGGCCTGTTCGAGACGGGCGCCGGCGGCTCCGCGCCGAAGCACGTCCAGCAGCTGGTCAAGGAGGACTACCTGCGCTGGGACTCGCTGGGTGAGTTCTTCGCGCTGGTCCCGTCCCTGGAGCAGTACGCGACGGCCACCGGCAACACCCGTGCCAAGGTCCTCGCCGACACCCTCGACCGCGCCACGGCGACCTTCCTCAACGAGGACAAGTCCCCGACCCGTCGCGTCGGCGGCATCGACAACCGCGGCAGCCACTTCTTCCTGTCCCTGTACTGGGCGCAGGAGCTGGCCGCGCAGACCGACGACGCCGACCTGGCGAAGGCGTTCGCCCCGCTGGCCGAGTCCCTGGCCGCGGACGAGCAGAAGATCGTCGACGAGCTGAACGCCGTCCAGGGCAAGCCGGCCGACATCGGCGGCTACTACCAGCCCGACCCGGCCAAGGCCACCGCGGTCATGCGCCCGTCCGCCACCTGGAACGCGGCGCTCGCGTCCATCGGCTGACGCACCGGGCCCCAGGCCCGAAGTTCCCGTCCCCGCCCCGGCCGGC
>NZ_JBEOWS010000553.1:0-4080 GCF_040296125.1 Streptomyces sp. NPDC002265
CTGGTCGGGCTGTTGCCCGCGCCCCTTTGGGGCGCGGGGTCTCCGACAGACAACCGTCTGCTCGGATACTGACCTCGGTACCTGATACGGCCGGGGCAGACCCACAGGAGAAGAACCATGCCGAAGCCCACCAAGGGTGCCCGTCTGGGCGGCAGCGCCGCGCACGAGAAGCTGCTCCTCGCCAACCTGGCGAAGAGCCTCTTCGAGCACGGCCGCATCACGACCACCGAGGCGAAGGCCCGCCGTCTGCGGCCGTACGCCGAGCGTCTGGTCACCAAGGCGAAGAAGGGCGACCTTCACAACCGCCGTCAGGTGCTCCAGGTGATCACGGACAAGAGCGTCGTGCACACGCTCTTCACCGAGATCGGCCCGCGCTACGAGAACCGCCCGGGTGGCTACACCCGTATCACCAAGATCGGTAACCGCCGCGGCGACAACGCGCCCATGGCTGTCATCGAGCTGGTGGAGGCCCTGACCGTGGCCCAGCAGGCCACCGGTGAGGCCGAGGCGGCCACCAAGCGTGCCGTCAAGGAGGCCGAGGCCAAGGTCGAGGAGACCAAGGCCGACGAGGTCACCGAGGCCGCGGCCGAGGAGTCCAAGGACGCCTGAGGCTCTTGCCTCGTGAGCGGGTCCGCCCTTCGGGGCGGGCCCGCTCTCGCGTTTTTTCCTGGGGACCGGCCCTGAGAGGATCTAGTGGTGAGTGACGAAGCACAGCCCGGACACGTCCGTATCCGCCTCGACCTGTCCTACGACGGCAGCGCCTTCCACGGCTGGGCCAAGCAGGCCGGCGGGAAGCGGACCGTGCAGGGCGAGATCGAGGACGCGCTGCGGACCGTGACCCGGTCCAAGGACACGACGTACGAGCTGACCGTGGCCGGGCGGACCGACGCGGGAGTGCACGCACGCGGGCAGGTGGCCCATGTGGACCTGCCCGTGGAGCTGTGGGCCGAGCACCGGGAGAAGCTGCTCAAGCGGCTGGCCGGGCGGCTGTCCAAGGACGTACGGGTGTGGACCCTGACCGAGGCGCCGGCCGGCTTCAACGCCCGCTTCTCGGCGATCTGGCGCCGGTACGCCTATCGCGTCACCGACAACCCGGGCGGTGTGGACCCGCTGCTGCGCGGCCACGTCCTGTGGCACGACTGGCCTCTCGACGTCGACGCCATGAACGAGGCCGCACGGGCGCTGGTGGGGGAGCACGACTTCGCCGCCTACTGCAAGAAGCGGGAGGGGGCCACCACCATCCGCACGCTCCAGGAGCTGAGCCTGGTGCGTGACACGGAAGGGATCATCACCGCCACCGTCCGCGCCGACGCCTTCTGCCACAACATGGTGCGCTCGCTGATCGGGGCGCTGCTGTTCGTGGGGGACGGGCACCGCACCCCGGACTGGCCGGGCAAGGTGCTGGCCGCGGGCGTACGGGACTCGGCCGTGCATGTCGTACGGCCGCACGGGCTGACGCTGGAGGAGGTCGGCTATCCCGCCGACGAGCTGCTGGCCGCCCGTAACAAGGAGGCGCGCAACAAGCGCTCGCTGCCCGGCGCGGGCTGCTGCTGAGCCCTGCCGCCGGCCGGCCCTCGGGCGGACGCCCCCTGGGGGACCGGACGGAGGGGGGTTCGTCCGGTCACGGGCCGGGGGCTCGTCCGCTCTCGGCGGCCGTGGCGCCCGGGTCAGCCCGTGGAGGCGGCCGACGCCTGGGCCTCGCCGCGCCGGTGGATCTGCTTGAACGCGAACTCGGCGAGGTCGTCACCCGCGCGGAAGACCGCGGTGTCCTTCGTGGTGACGTCCTTGCCCGCGGTGAAGCCGGTGATCGTGAAGTAGGCGTAGCGGCCGAAGGCGTTCGTGGTGGAGCGGCAGACGGCGCCGTTGCAGAAGGCCTTCACGCCCTTGCCGGGCAGCGCCTTGACGATGCTCTTGCTGTCCGCCTCGCCCTTGGCCTTGGTGGCCTGCGCCTCGGTGGTGAAGACGGCCACGCCGACCGTCACCGCGATGTCGCCCTTGGTGTAGGTCACGCGCATCAGCCGGGTGCAGCCGTTGCCGGTGAGGACCTTCGGGAGCGTGCCCTGGGCGGCCGTGGCGCAGCTCTTCGTGTCGTCGGTGCCGGCCTTCTTGTACACGGTCGAGCCGACGGTCAGCTGCGTGCCCGGGAAGAGGATGTCCGGGCCCAGCGGTGCCGTGTCCTTCTTGGCGCTGGCGACGAATTCCTTCGGGTCCAGCGGAGGCGGCGCGGTCGTCGGGTCGAAGGACGGCACCGACGTGCTGCCGCCGTTGGGTATGTCCCCGTTCGAGGGCAGCTGGGAGGCGGCGTTGTTCGCCCCCGAGTTGTCGTTCGCCGACATCACGCCCATGGCGACGGCGGTGCCGATACCGACGGTGGCCAGCACGCCGCCGACGATGAAGAGGATCCGGCGGCGCCGGTGGCGCGTCTCGGAGGCCTCGGCGAGCGCAGCCCAGTCGGGGGACCGGCCGTCGGAGGCGCCGGACCACGGCTGCTCGGAGTTCGGTTTCCACGGATCCCACTGGGACCGGGGTCCCCCCTGCCCATAGTTCATGGGGCGCATCTTAGACGGGACCCGGGGTATCCGGTTCCGCCCCAACGGGCCCTGCGGTCACCGATGTTGGGGGCGTAAGAAGCCCTATAGGCGACATGTCCGAGTGATCCACTCCAAAATTGGGGGGTCGGATCGGCGTGGCGGTGACCGCCATCGCGCACGGTCATGCGGTATTCGGCCCGGTGCGCCCGCGGCGATGTCCTGGCATCGATGTCGGCGGTCTCCTCGACTGCGCGCGCGGTGACTCGGGTCTGCTCGTTTTGACCGACTCATGGGAGCCCGGTACTCTGATTCTTCGTTGTGTATTGGCTCGCTCATTCTCACGGGAGTGGCCTCTACCTAGGTTCCCTGGAGCAGTTACCAGTGGGCGGCATACGGGCAGCGTCCCCGGCATTGTCGTCCCCAGCTGCACGATCGCTTCAGTGATGCCATGTGTCAGCACCCATCCACTGAAGAAGAAGGCTGCGAAGTGCGTACGTACAGCCCCAAGCCCGGCGATGTGACTCGCCAGTGGCACGTCATTGACGCTCAGGACGTCGTCCTGGGCCGTCTCGCCACCACCGCCGCGTCCCTTCTCCGCGGCAAGCACAAGCCGATCTACGCGCCCCACGTCGACACCGGTGACTTCGTCATCATCATCAACGCCGACAAGGTGCACCTCTCCGGCAACAAGCGGACCCAGAAGATGGCGTACCGCCACTCCGGCTACCCGGGCGGTCTCCGCGCGGTCCGCTACGACGAGCTGCTCGACAAGAACCCTGAGAAGGCCATCGAGAAGGCCGTCAAGGGCATGCTCCCCAAGAACACCCTGGGCCGTCAGATGCTCTCGAAGCTGAAGGTCTACTCGGGCGACCAGCACCCCCACGCTGCCCAGCAGCCGGTGCCGTTCGAGATCACCCAGGTCGCGCAGTAGTTCCGGCCACCCCCTAAGACGAAAAGAAATCTGAGGAGAATCGTGGCCGAGACCACCGTTGAGCAGCCGGTCGAAGAGACTGAGCTCGTCGACATCGACAGCTACACCACCGAGTCCGAGGTCCCCCTGGAGGGCGAGTACACCTCGGAGTCGATGGCTTCCCGCTTCGGCGACCCCCAGCCGGCCGCCGGCCTGGGCCGTCGCAAGAACGCCATCGCCCGCGTCCGGATCGTCCCGGGCACCGGCAAGTGGAAGATCAACGGTCGCACCCTTGAGGACTACTTCCCCAACAAGGTGCACCAGCAGGAAGTCAACGAGCCCTTCAAGGTGCTCGAGCTCGAGGGCCGTTACGACGTCATCGCCCGCATCGCGGGTGGCGGTGTCTCCGGCCAGGCCGGCGCCCTGCGCCTCGGCGTGGCCCGTGCCCTGAACGAGGCGGACGTGGACAACAACCGCGGCCCGCTGAAGAAGGCCGGCTTCCTCAAGCGCGACGACCGTGCGGTCGAGCGCAAGAAGGCCGGTCTGAAGAAGGCCCGCAAGGCCCCGCAGTACAGCAAGCGCTAAGCTTCAGCTGCCTCTGCACGTACTCCGAACGCCCCGGCGGCACGCCACAGTGCC
>NZ_JBEOWS010000554.1:0-4061 GCF_040296125.1 Streptomyces sp. NPDC002265
ACGTGGGTCATGTGGGGTGCTTCACCGGTTCCGCGACACTGCGCGCACAGGAGCTCACGGAGCGGTCGGTATGAATGTGACCGCGGTCTCGAAGGCGGCCCCGGCTTCGGGCGTCGATCGGAGGACGGACCTTGATCAGCACAGCCGAGTACGCGGCCCTGTCCGCATCGGACATCGCGCGGCACGTCGGCCGAGGTGAGCTGTCGGCGCGCGAGGTCGTCACGGCCGCGTTGGCGCGGATCATGGAACGTGACGATGCCGTACGGGCCTTCACCGACGTCTGGGAGGAGCAAGCCCTCGCCCGGGCCGCGGAGCTGGACGCCCGGCTCGCTCGTGGCGCCGTACTGCCGCTGGCGGGCGTGCCGATCGGCGTCAAGGCAACAGAGGGCGCCGACTCCTTCCAGAACCGGCGCTTGGCCGAGGCCGGGTGCGTGCCGGTCGGCGCCACCTCGGTACCGCGCACCCGGCAGGGCTGGCAGACCTACGGGCACACCGACCGCGGTCCCACCCTCAACCCGCTCGATCCGGCCTGGTCGCCCGGCGGATCGTCGGCCGGGTCCGCGGCCGCCGTCGCCGCCGGCCTCGTACCCATGGCCAGTGGTTCGGACGGCGCCGGCTCGGTACGGATTCCCGCCGCGTGGTGCGGGGTCACCGGCTTCAAGCCCACAAACGGGCTGCTGCCCTCCCGCGACCGGGCCGGTCTGAACTCGCCGGGTGTGCTGGTCCGGAGTCCGCTGGACGCCGCCGCCTATCTGGACGCGGTCGCCTCCGTACGGACCGCCCCGGCGGAGCCGGCGGCGCCGCCGACTGCCGCCTGGTCGGCCACCCTGGGGTACGCCGACACCGATTCCGCCGTCGCCGCCGTGGCTCGTCGCGCCGTACGGATCCTTGCCGACCAGGGAGTTCTCGCGGTGCCGGCGGACCGGCCGCTGACGCTCGACGATCCCGCCCCGGCCTGGACGGCCCTGCGGGCGGGCGGCACGCTGTCAGCGGACGTGGCCCCTGCCGTCGCGGACAACGCCGCACGTCTGCGGGACTGTTTCGCCCGCGCCGACCTTCTCCTCACGCCCACCACACCCCACCCGCCGCACGGCCACGACGGCCCCGGAGCGCGGATGAGTGTGGCACTGACCTGGGCTTTCAACATCACGGGACACCCCGCGCTCAGCCTGCCCGCAGGACGGACCGCGCGCGGCGAACCGGTCGGTCTGCAACTGGTCGCGCCCCATGGCGCCGACGCCCGGCTCCTGGACGTGGCCGCCCGTGCCGCACGTGCCCTGTCGGCCTGCGCGGCAGCTCAGGGCGGGGGACGCGCGACGTAGGCTGGAGACCGAGGCTCTGAGAGGTCGCCCTCTTCAGGGACGGCACCCGCACGGAGGGTGGCCGGAACGCGCGGTCGACAGCAGCACCCCCCTGACCTGCGCACGGCCGTCGGCATCCGCGGACACGGGGCCGAGGAGACGGAGCCGAAGAGACGGAGCCGAAGAGACGGGGCCGGAGAGACGGGGCCGGAGGGACGGCGATCACGCATGGGCGACAACGGAAACCGGGGAGTGGCGTATCTCAAGCCGGGTGCGGTCGAGGTCAGGACCATCGACTACCCGACGCTGGAACTCCAGGACGGGCCGGGGGTGGCGCCCGAGAACATCGGCCGGGTGTGCCGCCACGGGGTCATTCTCAAGGTGCTCGCCAGCAACATCTGCGGCAGCGACCAGCACATGGTGCGAGGGCGCACGACGGCGCCCGAGGGGCTGGTCCTCGGGCACGAGATCACCGGAGAGGTGGTGGAGCGGGGTCCGGACGTCGAGTTCATCGCGGTCGGGGATCTCGTCTCGGTGCCGTTCAACATCGCCTGCGGTCGGTGCCGCAACTGCAAGGAACGCAAGACCGGCATCTGCCTGAACGTCAATCCGGCCCGGCCGGGGGCGGCCTACGGCTATGTGGACATGGGCGGCTGGGTCGGCGGTCAGGCCGAGTACGTGATGGTCCCGTACGCGGACTTCAACCTGCTGAAGTTCCCCGACCCCGACCAGGCACGCGAGAAGCTCCTCGATCTGACCATGCTGTCGGACATCTTCCCGACCGGCTTCCACGGTGCCTGCACCGCGGGCGCGGGCGTCGGGTCCACGGTGTACGTCGCCGGAGCGGGGCCCGTGGGCCTGGCCGCCGCCGCGGCGGCACAGCTGCTGGGTGCGGCCGTCGTCATCGTCGGGGACCTCAACACCGAACGCCTGGCCCAGGCAAGGAGTTTCGGCTGCGAGACCGTCGACGTCGCCGGCGGCAGCGTGGCGGACCAGATCGAGCAGATCCTGGGCGAACCCGAGGTCGACGCGGCCGTCGACGCGGTCGGCTTCGAGGCGCGGGGACACGGCAAGGACGCCGAGGAGGCGCCCGCGACCGTCCTGAACTCGCTGATGAGCATCACCCGCGCGGGCGGCGCCCTCGGAATTCCCGGACTGTACGTCACGGACGACCCCGGCGGCGTCGACGAGGACGCCCGGACCGGGACGCTGAAGGTACGGCTCGGGCTGGGCTGGGCGAGGAGTCACGCCTTCACCATGGGACAGTGCCCGGTGATGCGCTATCACCGAGGGCTGATGAAGGCGATCCTGCACGAGCGGGTGCACATCGCCAAGGCGGTGAACGCGACCGTGATCGGTCTGGCGGACGCCCCTCGTGGCTACGCCGAGTTCGATCAGGGCGCCAGCCGCAAGTACGTCCTCGACCCGCACGGCGCGCTGGCCGGGGTACAGCCCGTCTGACCGGTATCGCGCCGCCCCGGCCACGGCCTTCGTGCTCAGCCGACGGGCGGGCGGCGATCGGTCCAGGGGCGGGCGAGTTCGAGGGTGCGGGACACCTGGAGCAGGAGGTCCTCCCGCCACGGCGCGGCGACGATCTGCACGCCGACGGGCAGCCCGGTGTCTGCGTCGTGATGGACGGGCACCGAGATCGCCGGCTGGCCGGTCACGTTGAAGACCGACGTGAACACCCCCAACGGGTAACTGTTCAGCAGGGCCGCCAGGGGATGGTCGTCGGTGCCTGCCCGCCAGGCGCCGACGCGCGGCGGCAGGCACGCCATCGTCGGCGTGACCAGCAGGTCGAAGCCGGCGAGGAAGCCCTCGACGATGCGTCGCGACAACTGCTGGGCCCTGCGCACCCCTTCCGTGTAGGCCCAGGAGTCGACGGCTCGTGCCGCGGCCCGCAGGGCACGACTGTGGGGCTCGACCCGGTCCGGATCCACGAGCGGGACGCCGCTGCCGCCGACGTTCCAGATGGTCATGAACGCCGCCACCAGTTCGTCGGCCGGGGGCAGCGGGAGGGGGGTGTCGACGACGTGGTGACCGGCCGACTCCAGCGTGCGCAGGGTGACGGCGACGGCCTCGGTACACGCCGGGTCCACGGCGATCCCCGCGATCGGAGTGTCGGTGAGCACACCGATCCGCAGCCCTGTCGGCGGGTCCGTCCTCAGCACGGAGGCGAAGGATCTCCGCGGGTCGGGCGGTGACCACCACAGGCCGGGATCGTGGCGCGCGAGCACATCGAGGGCGGCCGCGGTGTCCGCCACCGTGCGGGTGAGCACACCGCTGGTGCCCAGCCCCTCCGCGCCGACGGTCGCGTTGCCGACCAGACCGCGGGTGGGTTTCAGCCCGACGAGCCCGTTGCACGACGCCGGGATACGGATCGACCCGCCACCGTCCTCGGCATGGGCGATCGGCGCCATCCCGGCGGCGACGGCGACACCCGCTCCGCTCGACGACCCGCCCGGCGTGCGGTCCGGGTCCCACGGGTTGCGCGAGACGCCGAGGGTCTCGTTCTCGGTGAAGGGCAGGGCGCCGAACTCGGAGGTGGTGGTCTTCCCGAGCAGGACGAACCCGGCGTCCACCAGCCGTCGTACGACCGGGTCCGATGCCGTGGCCGGTGCCCGCCCGGTGCCGGCGGAGCCATGGGTGGTGGGCCAGCCCATGACGTCCACCAGGTCCTTGACCGGCAGCGGAACGCCGTGGAACGGCGGGAGGTCGTCGGCCGACGCGGCCCGCGCCACCGCCACGGCCCCGACGGCC
>NZ_JBEOWS010000555.1:0-4058 GCF_040296125.1 Streptomyces sp. NPDC002265
TTCTTTTTTGGTGGTCCGTCCCGGCTTTAGGTTTTTGAACACTGCGTCTCCGCCGCGGGACGGTTCCGGTCCGTGGCCCCTGACCGCGGGGCGACCGCTGGGTCGGACCGGCTGCCATCCGGGCCGGACAGGGCCCGTTGCGGCCGATTGATAGTGGTTTGTAGGTTTGTCAGCGGCCGGGGAGGCGCTGCGAGACCTCCTGGAGCACCCAGCCGTTGCCGTCCGGGTCGCTGAAGGTGGCGAAGGAGCCGTAGGAGGCACGCTCGGGGTGCAGGCCGGCGAGCCGCTCCTGGCCCGGGCCGCGATGGGTGACGTCCCCGCCCTCGTGGCCGTGGAAGAGGCCGCTCGCGTCGTGGAAGATCTCGCTGACCTCGATGCCGCGGCCGGTGAGCTCCGCGCGGGCCTCCTCGATGTCCGAGACGATGAGGTAGAGGCCCTGGAACGAGCCAGGTGCGGTGGACGTCATCCCCTCGCCGAAGATGATCGAGCACTCGGAGCCGGGCGGCGTGAAGTGAACGATCCGGAAGTCCTGGTCCGCCGTGTAGTCGACGTCCAGGCGGAAGCCGGCCTTCTCGTAGAAGTCCTTGGCCCGGTCGATGTCGGAGACGGGCAGCACGATCATTTCGAGCTTCAGATTCATGGGGATGTCCTTGCTTCTTGACGTCGGTGGATTACGCCCAATGCGTCACCGGAACGTCGAACGGGGTTTCACCTTGGTCTGCGAGGCCTGCGTGTTCTGTGGGCCTTGCGCTGACCTGCAATCCAGAGAACCAGCTGGAAAGGCGTCCAGGGGCGGTCAAGCAGGCCCGCTTCGGCCGTGGCCCGCTGGTCCAGGTACTGGCAGACCCCCCTTCCCTGTAGCCGGGCAGCCACCCGTTCGGCTCCATCGACGACCCCGCTGTCGAAGTGATCCGGAATCGCTTTTCGATCGCCGAGACCATATTCGGAAAGCCGCTGAAAGGGAGTGGCCCATGGCGTCACACTATTTAGTGGTGCGTTTGCCGGGATAGCGTGTCGAGGACTAGCCTCGATATATGGGCACGATGCCGTCCGGTTCAGGAGGCAACAAAGAGCTGAGCGATTTTCTGCGCTCCAGGCGCGCCCGGGTGACTCCTGAGCAAGTCGGGGTCACGCCGGGGGCGAGCAGACGTGTTCCGGGACTGCGCCGTGAAGAGGTTGCGCTCTTGGCCGGACTGAGCGTGGACTACTACATCCGTCTGGAACGCGGCCGGGTGGCCAACGCCTCGGAGGCGGTGCTGGAGGCTGTGGCCCGCGCTCTGCGGCTGGATGATGCCGAACGTGCGCATCTGTTCAACCTGGCCAGACCGCAGTCCGTGGTCAGAGTGAGCCGTCCCGCCGTTCCGTGGAGGGTGCGTCCGGGTGCGTACGCGCTGCTTGAGGTTCTCCGGGATGCCCCCGCCATGATTCTGGACGGCCGCATGGACGTCCTCGCCCTCAATCGAATGGCTTGCGCGATATACGCCGATTTCGATGCCGTACCGGCCCGCGAGCGCAATTTGGCGCGATATATATTTCTCGACCCTGCGGCGCGTGAACTATTTATCGACTGGGACATGGCCGCCCACATGGTCGTCACAGGTTTGCACCTGTATGCGGGCCGGAATCCGGAAGATCTGCAACTGACCGAACTGGTCGATCAGCTGTCGGCCGTGGACAAAGATTTTCGCCGGTGGTGGGCCGCACACGACGTGGAGGAGTTCTCTCACGGCACCCGGTACTACCGGCACCCTCTGCTCGGCGAGGTCACCTTGGACTATGAGGTCCTGGTCTTTCCCGGTGACCCGGACCAGTGGCTGTTCGTGAATACAGCTCAACCCGGCTCCCCGTCTTTCGAAGCCTTGCGGACACTTGCCCGTCGGATCGGTGACCTGGGCACCTAGGCACATGCAGGTCCCGTCGGCCGTCCCGAGACTGTCTGACC
The DNA here is from genome assembly GCF_040296125.1 of Streptomyces sp. NPDC002265. Lineage (NCBI taxonomy): Bacteria > Bacillati > Actinomycetota > Actinomycetes > Kitasatosporales > Streptomycetaceae > Streptomyces > Streptomyces sp. NPDC002265. Next base: position 1,943 of record NZ_JBEOWS010000555.1, read on the forward strand.
GCCGGGTCCAGGTCCGCCGGGAGAAGGGTCTGCCGTTCCTGGCCGAACCGGACGGACGTGCCCGAGTCGGACGGACGGCGAGGGCGGAGGGCGGCCCTGGCCGTCAGGAGCCGGCCAGGGCGTAGTCGACGGGTGTGCCTTCGCCGGCTGCTCTTCAGTGGCCGTGGTCCGCTGCTTCCGGGGCGCGCGCGGTTCGATTCCGGTGGCCTCGACCGCCTTGGCCAATTCGGCGTCGATCCGTTCTTGTCGGGCGTGCGGTCGGGTTCACCGGTCCGCGTGCGCGTCGATTTCAGCCGCGGGCCTGGGGGCGTTCCTCCGGTCTAGGCGCTCGCCGGATTCGTCAGGATCGCGCTGGCGACAACGTCGAAGAGGTGATCAGCGCGTGGCGCGAGCGAGGACTGATCACCGAGCCAAGCTAGCCCCGCCACCAGCGCGAACAGGTCGGCGCCATCGATGTCGGTCCGCGCCGTGCCTGCGGCCTGGGCGCGGGCGAGCAGCCGCGCACCGGCCGCGCGCAGGGTGACGCACGAAGCGTGGAGTGCGGACTCGGTGTCCTCGATGGCGGCTGCCATCAGCACGACCGCGCCCCGGTACTCCGTTGTCCACGCGACGCAGTCGCGCAGCCATGAAACGAGAGCATCGCCGGGCGAGCCGGACGTTTCGAGGGCGTCGGCCGTGGCGGTCATCTCGTCGAAGCTCGTGCGGAGCAGGGCGTCGAGCAGAGCCTCGCGTGTCGGGAAGTGACGCAGCAGTGTGGCGAGTCCCACGTCGGCCCTGCGTGCGATGTCCCGCAGCGACACGTCGACGCCTTGCTCGGTGATGGCAGTGCCCGCTACTGCGAGCAGGTGGTCGCGGTTCTTCCTGGCGTCGGCGCGCATCTGTCCCCCTTGACTATCCGGATCAGTGGTCCATATATTCGGATCAGTGATCCGGTTATGTGGACCACTGATCCGAATAAGCCTATCCCGCGCTGCGGGCAGGAGGAAACGATGCCGACACACACGATGAGGGCGATCCGGCTCCATGAACACGGCGGCCCTGAGGTGCTGCGCTACGAAGAGGTGCCGATGCCCGAGCCGAGGCCGGGTGAGGTGCTCGTCCGCGTGCACGCGGTCGGCGTCAACCCTCCGGACTGGTACCTGCGTGACGGGATGTCCAACCTGCCTCCGGAAGTCAGGCCGAAGTTCAGTCTGCCCGTGATTCCGGGAACGGACCTGTCGGGCGTCGTCGAGGCCGTCGCTGCGGATGTGGACGACCTCCGCGTCGGCGATGAAGTCTTCGGCCTCCTCCGCTTCCCGGGCTTCGACGGCAGCACTTACGCCGAGTACGTGGCCGCGCCTGCGTCGGACCTCGCACGCAAGCCGGCCGGCGTCGATCACGTGCACGCCGCCGGGGCGCCCATGGCCGGGCTCACCGCATGGCAGTACCTGATCGACCTCGGACACGATCACCCGTCGCCCTTCCAGGCGGCGCAGCATCGCCCGGTGCCGCTCGACGCCGACAAGACGGTGCTCATCAACGGCGCCGCTGGCGGCGTGGGGCACTTCGCGCTACAGCTGGCGAAATGGAAGGGCGCACGTGTCATCGCGGTGGCATCGGGCGCGCACGAATCGTTCCTGAGGGAACTCGGCGCCGACGAGTTCATCGACTACACCAAGAGTCGTCCCGAGGAACTCGTGCACGACCTCGACCTCGTGCTCGACGCCGTCGGCGGCCCCCACAGCAAGCGCTTCTTGCGCACACTCAAGCGCGGCGGCGCCCAATTCCCCGTATTTTTCGGCGAATTCGACGAAGAAGAGACGGCGAAACTGGGCGTCACCGTGACAGGCACCCAGGTCCGCTCGAACGGCGCACAGCTTGCCGAGCTGGCGCGCCTCCTCGACGCGGGTACGGTCCGCGTCGCGATCGACAGCACGTTCGCGCTCGCGGATGCCCGTGCCGCGCACGAACGCGCCGCCCGAGGGCACATCCAGGGCAAGATCGTGCTCACGCTCGCTTACCGGTAGTTCGTTAAATTCGGTGGTGGCGTGGGTTGACGGCAGGCCTGGTCGGTCGTAGTTCGGCTGTAGGAGTCAACTGCCTGGCTGGGAGCTGAAGATGACTGCTCGCCGTCCGT
>NZ_JBEOWS010000556.1:0-4027 GCF_040296125.1 Streptomyces sp. NPDC002265
TGCGGGCGTGCGCAGGTGGATGTGTACAAGCTGGCCGAGGAGGTCACGGCGGGGCTGGAGGGTATGGAGGTCCCGCTGCGGGTCGCGGTCATGGGTTGTGTGGTGAACGGTCCGGGTGAGGCGCGTGAGGCCGACCTGGGTGTGGCGTCCGGCAACGGCAAGGGTCAGATCTTCGTCAAGGGCGAGGTGATCAAGACCGTGCCCGAGTCGAAGATCGTGGAGACCCTGATCGAGGAGGCCATGAAGCTCGCCGAGCAGATGGAGGCGGACGGGATCGCCTCGGGCGAGCCCTCGGTCTCCGTCGCGGGCTGAACAACGAACGGCCGGGCCCCTGGAGCAGCCGCCGGCGGCCCGGCCGACACACACCACCGGGCTTGCGTCCGTGCCGGGCTTGCGCCCGTAGCTCCGGCCGACGCCGTACCCGTATCCGTAGCTGTACCCGTCCGCCGGGCTCCCCGCCGACCGCCGTACCGCCGTGTCGCAGGGCTCCCCCCGCTCGGCCCGGGTCGTTGTCTCGGCCGGGGTGTGATGGTCCGGAGGAACCGGCCCGTGGCGGCCGCTTTCGGCGGGCTCGGCTCCGCCGCCGTACCGTGCTCCGCGCACTCGGCCGTCCCGTGGGGCGGCGCGCCACATTTTCGGCAGGTACAGTGCGGAGATCAGCAGACCCCAGTGTGAGGCCCCGCGCTTGTTGACCCAGACCACCTCACGGGTACTCGAACCGAGCGACCTGGACGCCGCCCTCGCCGTCCTCGACCGCGACCCGGTCACGAACGCCTTCGTGACCTCCCGGGTCCAGGTCGCGGGACTCGACCCCTGGCGTCTCGGCGGCGAGATGTGGGGCTGGTACGAGGACGGCATGCTGACGTCCCTGTGCTACGCGGGCGCCAACCTCGTCCCGATCTGCGCCACCCCCCGCGCCGTCCGCGCCTTCGCGGACCGGGCGCGCCGGGCCGGCCGCCGCTGCTCCTCCATCGTCGGCCCCGCCGAGCCCACCGCACAGCTGTGGCGGCTGCTCGAACCCAGCTGGGGCCCGGCCCGCGAGATCCGCGCCCACCAGCCGCTCATGGTCACCGACCGGATGCCCGACGACGTCGCCCCGGACCCGTACGTCCGCCGCGTCCGCAAGGACGAGATGGAGACGATCATGCCGGCCTGCGTGGCGATGTTCACCGAGGAGGTCGGCGTCTCCCCGATGGCCGGCGACGGCGGCCTGCTGTACCAGGCGCGGGTGGCGGAGCTCGTCGGATCCGGCCGTTCCTTCGCCCGCCTCGACGAACACGGGAAGGTCGCCTTCAAGGCGGAGATCGGCGCGGCCACCCCCCAGGCCTGCCAGATCCAGGGGGTCTGGGTGGCCCCGGAGTACCGGGGGACCGGCCTGGCGGCGCCGGGCATGGCGGCCGTGCTGCGGTACGCGCTGGCCGATGTGGCCCCGGTCGTGAGCCTGTACGTGAACGACTTCAACACCCCGGCCAGGCGGACCTACCTGAAGGTGGGCTTCCGGGAGGTCGGCGCGTTCATGAGCATCCTGTTCTAGCCGCGGCGTTCCCCAGGGCACCTCGCCGGGCCGCTGCGTCCGCGACGGCCCCTGTAGTCTCCCCGGCATGCTGCGCATCCCCGGTCACGGACACCGCGATCCCGACGACATCGTGATCGGCCCGCTCGACCTGTCGGCCCGCGTCGACGACGCGCTCGCCGTGCAGGCCGTCGCGTTCGGGCTGGGCCCCGACGAGGTGGCCGTGCGCCGCCAGATCGTGCTGCGGCACATGGCCTACCCCGGTGCCCGGGCGCTGGGCGCGACCACCGCCGACGGCCGGCTCGCCGGGTTCGTCTACGGCATGCCCAACGACCGTGCCCACTGGTGGTCCACCGTCGTGGAGCCGTATCTGCGGGCCCGGGGGAGCGACTTCTGGCTCGACCACTCGTTCGTGATCACCGAGCTGCACGTCCATCCGCGCTACCAGAACCGCGGTATCGGCCGTGCCCTGATCACCGCGATCACCGACACCGCGGCCGAGCCCCGCTCGATCCTCTCCGCGATCGACACCGAGAGCCCGGCCCGCGGTCTCTACCGTTCCCTCGGTTACGACGACCTGGCCCGGCAGGTCCTCTTCCCCAGCGCGCCGAAGCCGTACGCGGTGATGGGAGCTCCGCTGCCGCTCCTGCGCAGGCAGCCCAACCCTTAACCGATTTCCACCGGGATGGACCGCCCGGCTAACCTCCTTACCATCACCCTCAGGCAGCAGGAGATACGAGAACCATGGCGAACGCACCGGTCCAGCGCATGTCGAATCTGATGGCGAAGACGCTGCGCGACGACCCGGCGGACGCCGAGGTCCTCAGCCACAAGCTCCTCGTCCGGGCCGGCTACGTCCGCCGTACGGCCGCCGGCGTCTGGACCTGGCTGCCGCTCGGCAAGCGGGTCCTGGCCAACGTCGAGCGGATCGTGCGCGAGGAGATGGACGCGATCGGCGCCCAGGAGGTGCTGCTCCCCGCTCTGCTGCCGCGCGAGCCGTACGACGCCACCGGCCGCTGGGACGAGTACGGCCCCGAGCTGTTCCGCCTCCAGGACCGCAAGGGCGGCGACTACCTCCTCGGCCCCACCCACGAGGAGATCTTCACGCTGATCGTGAAGGACCAGGCGACCTCGTACAAGGACCTGCCGGTCATCCTGTACCAGATCCAGACCAAGTTCCGTGACGAGGCCCGTCCGCGGGCCGGCATCCTGCGCGGCCGTGAGTTCCTGATGAAGGACTCCTACTCCTTCGACCTGGAGGACGAGGGTCTGGCGCAGTCGTACGCCCTGCACCGCCAGGCCTACCAGCGGATCTTCGAGCGCCTCGGCCTGGACTACCGGATCTGCGCCGCGACCGCGGGCGCGATGGGCGGCTCCAAGTCCGAGGAGTTCCTGGCCCCGGCCGCCGCCGGCGAGGACACCTTCGCCGACTGCCCGAACTGCGACTTCGCCGCCAACACCGAGGCGATCACGTACGAACTCGCGCCCGTCGACGGCTCCGGCGTGCCGGCCGCCGAGGAGATCCCGACCCCCGACACCCCCACCATCGAGACGCTGGCCGCCTCGCTGGGTGTCCCGGCCTCCGCCACTCTGAAGAACCTGCTGGTGAAGGTCGACGGCGAGATCGTGGCCGTGGGTGTCCCCGGTGACCGCGAGGTCGACATGGGCAAGGTCGAGGCGCACTTCGCCCCGGCCGCCGTCGAACTGGTCACCGCCGACGACTTCGCGGACCGCGCCGACCTCGTCCGCGGCTATGTCGGCCCGCAGGGCCTGGAGAAGGTCACGTACATCGCCGACCCGCGCGTCGCCCCCGGCACGGCGTGGATCACCGGTGCCAACAAGGAGCACACGCACGCGAAGAACGTCGTCGCGGGCCGTGACTTCGAGGTCGACACGTACGTCGACGTCGTCGTGGTGCAGGAGGGCGACCCCTGCCCGAAGTGCGGCACCGGCCTGAAGCTGGACCGCGCCATCGAGATCGGCCACATCTTCCAGCTGGGCCGCAAGTACGCCGACGCCCTCAAGCTCGACGTCCTCGGCCAGCAGGGCAAGCCGGTCCGGGTGACCATGGGTTCCTACGGCGTCGGTGTCTCGCGCGCGGTCGCCGCCCTCGCCGAGCAGACCGCCGACGAGCAGGGTCTGTGCTGGCCGCGTGAGGTCGCGCCGGCCGATGTGCACGTCGTCGCCGCGGGCAAGGCCCTCCAGACCGAACTCGCCCTCGACGTGGCCGAGAAGCTCGCCTCCGCCGGTCTGCGCGTCCTGTGCGACGACCGGGCCGGGGTCTCCCCGGGGGTGAAGTTCACGGACGCCGAGCTCATCGGCGTACCGCAGATCCTGGTGGCGGGCCGCCGTTCCGCCGAGGGTGTCCTGGAGCTCAAGGACCGCAAGACCGGTGAGCGCGAGGAGCTGACGGTCGACGAGGCGATCGCCCGCCTGGTCAACTGACGACCGCCGGACGTGGCCCGACCGTGGGCCGATCGTGGACCGTTCCCCTCCGCAGGACGTGACGCCTCG
>NZ_JBEOWS010000557.1:0-4015 GCF_040296125.1 Streptomyces sp. NPDC002265
GTCGCCAGGACGTACTTGACCCGGAAGCCAGCCATCGCGGCCTCGGTGCCCAGCGCGATCAGCAAGTGCGACTTGCCGGTCCCCGAGTCGCCGATCAGACACAGCGGCAGCCCCTTGCGGACCCAGTCGCACGAGGCCAGAGTGTGGACAGCCGCCGGGTCGATGGCGGAGTTCGCCTCGAAGTCGAACGTGCGCAGTGCCTTTTCGCGGGGGAAGCCCGCGGCTTTGATCCGGCGCTCGGAGCGGCGGCGGTTACGGGCGTCGCACTCGGCCATCAGCAGCTCGGCCAGGAACCCGCGATAGGTCATCTGGTCGCGGGCCGCGGCATCGGCGAGCTCGGAAAACTGGCTCCGCATGGTGGGCAGGCGCAGGTTGCGGCAGTCCGCGTCGATCGCCGCGTCGGCTGCGGGCTCGGTCAGACCACGGGGACGAGTGAAGCTCATGGCGGGACTCCATTAACTGGTGGGACGCTCGGCCGGAGGCCAGGTGTGACGAAGGAGCTGGTCGTAGGCTGCCACCGCGGGCAGCGGCCTGGGGTCCGGGGGCAGAGCAGCGAGCCTGCGCGCGGTCAGTGACACCACCGGAGAAGCGATATGACCCAGCGCCGTGTCCGGGCCCGGCTCGCCAGGAGTTTCGCGTTCGGCGGCCAGGCAGGCTTCCAGGGCCACCGCGTCTGCGGTCAGGGCGCCGGCCCGCAGGGCGGCGACGATCCCGGCGACGACGTGGTCGTGGCTCGTGTGCCGGTGCAACAGCAGAACCTCGATCAATGCACGGGTCCCGGCCGCGTCGCCGTGTGCGTGGCGGGCAGCCTCCCACCAGGCGTCGTGCACGGGGGTGAACTTCCCTGCCGCGCGGGCCTGCTCCAGTGCGGTCGCCCCGGGCAGCGCGCCCGGCTTGCGCAGCAGCCCTTCCAGGTAGTGGTCCAGGTCCAGGCGGCTCCCGCCGCGTGTGACGAGGCGCTCGTGGCGGGCGACTTCGGCGCGGCCGTCGTAGACCACTACCTCGGAGGCGTGCAGCAGGACGCGGACCTGGCGGCCGATCAGCCGTACCGGCATTGAGTAGTGGTTCTGCCGCACGGTGATCTGCGCGTAGCGGTCCACCTGCGGGGTCAGGAGCCGCCCGGCCTGCGTCACCTGCCGCCGCGCGCCTGCGGCCGCCGCCGTGGGGCAGCCTGTCGCGGCAGCGACGGCTCACCGCTCGCCGGATCCGATCGGGGGACTCCCCCGCTCTGAACGGCTCGCCCGATGGTGACCATGACGTCGCCGACCTAGCCTCGGGTCGTCGGAATAATTCCGAAATGGCCGCATAGTCTTCTATGTCGGCTTCCCTTTGGCGTCGAACGGAGCTTTCATGTCGGTGATGACCGGTGCCCAGCCCCTGCAGCAGTTCGGTCAGCAGGCCGGTGGTACGCAGCAGATCGGCGGTTCGCAGCAGCTCGCGCAGGTGGTCCAGCAGGCGATCCAGCAGGCCTGCCAGCAGGCCAGCCAACAGATCGCACAGCGGATGCAGCAGACGCTGCAGCAGATCCAGCAGGTCCAGCAGCAGCTGCAGCAGCAGGGCCTGGCTCAGCAGGCCCACCCGTACCTGGCCCTGGCGCTGCACCACACGCTGCACGCGGGGGTCCGCAGCGCGGTGGAGCAGTCCGTGCAGCAGGCGCTGCCGACCGCGATCCTGACCCTGGTGCAGCAGAGCCAGCAGCAGAGCCAGCAGCAGGGTCAGCAGCAGTGGGGCGGCGGCTTCGGCCAGCAGCCGTTCGGCCAGCCGTACCAGCAGCAGTACCAGCAGCCCGGCTTCGGCCCCGGCTTTATGGGGCAGCCCTTCGGCCTCGGCTGATCCCATCACCATGGGATGCGGTGTGCTCAGGATCCTTGTCCCGGGCACGCCGCATCGCCGTGCAGACGGGAGCAGCCCGTCATCAGCAGCGCAGGAACGAAGTGGAACGTAGGCGTGAAGGTGGACGTGATGGTCGAGGACAAGCCCGGCAGCAGGACGCGCAACAGCCGCCGCAGCGCATCCGAGGGCGCGGGAGCCGGCGGCGGGCCAGCCCCCGGGGACAAGGAGCAAAAGCGGACGGCGCCACAGGAGAAGAACGCACCGTCACCGGTCGTGGTGCAGCCGCGCCGGCAGCGCTACATGATCACGCCGCTGCCGCAGCAGCTGCTCCCGCCGGGATTCGCCGAACTGAGCATGGACGCGGTGTGTGACCGGCTCGAGGGCATGCCCGATGTCACCGTGATCCGCCGGCTGCAGCCGTCACAGAAGCCGCAGGCTACCGGCACGCGACCGTCCTGCCCCCAGATCGCGGTCGTCGAAGCCACCGAGGCCCAGCTGCCGGCCATGCGGACACTGCACGTGCACATCGAACCCGACCTGCCGCTGGCCGACACCGCCTCCCCCGCCGTCACACCGGCTCCGGGAATGCTGCCGCTGCCCGATCCCGGGCTGGTCGTGCCGCTGGAGAAGCCGGTGGAGATCTCCCTGCGGGTCTGCGGGCCGGACGGCGAGCCGCTGGCCAAAGCGGGAGTGTTCCTGATCGGAACGGCCTGGCCGGCCCAGGGTGTCACCGCCGCCGACGGCACGGTCACCCTCACCCTGGCCGCCGGGACCGAACAGTGCGTCCAGTCCCTGTACGTCCGGCCCCGAGCCGGCTACACCGACCGCTGGATCCACCGTCCCGACCTGTCTGCAGCACGGGAGAACATCGTCAGCCTCACCCCGCTCGCCAAGGCATACCCGGAGCTGGAAGAACGCCAGCAGTACGGCTGGGGCCAGCAGGCCATGCGGCTGGACCGACTGCCCCCCACGTTCCGCGGCTTCGGCATCAAGATCGCGGTCATCGGTACGGGCGTCAGCACCGACCACCCCGATCTGAAGCAGCGGGCGCGCTCCGGAGTCGATGTCGTTCGCCGCACCCAGGAGGGCTGGGCACACGACCCGGTCGGCAGCGGCACGCACGCGGCCGGGATCATCGCCGGCGCGGACACCGGCCAGGGCATCGTCGGGATCGCGGTCGACGCCGAGCTCGACGTCTGCCAGGTACTGCCCGACGGCCACTTCAGCGACCTGATCGACGCCCTCGACCACTGCATCGAACACGAAGCCGACATCGCCCACATCGCGATCGCATCCCCCTACCCATCGGCGCTGGTCTCCCGCAAACTCGCCGACGCCACGGCGGCGGGCATCGCATGCATCGCCCCGGCAGGCGACACCGCAGGACCGGTCGCCTTTCCCGCCTGCCTGCCCACCGTGTTCGCCGTCGGCGCCCTGGGAGCCCTCGGCACCTACCCGCCCGACACCTCCCACGCCACCCACACCGGACCGCAGCTGAGCCCGGAAGGTCTCTTCGCCGCCCCCTTCAGCTGCTGCGGTCCCGGCGTCGACGCAGCCGCCCCCGGTGTGGCGGTCCTCTCCTGCGCGCCGGAGGGCGGCTACACGGCCCTCGACGGCACCGGCACAGCCGCGGCCCACATGGCCGGACTCGCCGCCCTCGTCCTCGCCCACCACGAGGACTTCCACGGCCGGCTGCTGCCCCGCGGACCCGGCCGGGTCCAGCACCTGTTCGACATCATCACCGCCAGCTGCCACCCACTGGCCGCCCCCGGCACGGCAGACGCCGCCCGCACCGGACACGGACTGCCCGACGCACTCCTCGCCCTCGGCCTGGCCCCCGCAATCCAGCTCGCCCCGGCCCTGTTCCCCTTCGCTGCCTCCATGACCGCATAGGCCGTTGCTGAGTCCGTAGTCAGGTCTCAGCATTCCGGGCATTTCGGCTCGGAAGGTCCGTCTCGTCACCTGAGCGTCAGGGGCTCGGCTTGAGTGTGGTCTCTCGTTTCTGTCTGCTGCTGGTGCGGCAGGGTTGCGCCACCTGCCCGCCCCGCCTCCGTCGTACGGCGGGGGCGGGTGGTGTGGGTCTTACGTTCGGCTCCGCGAGGCTTCGACACCGCCGGGGCGGTGTCCTGGTCTCCGGCCACTCCGGTACCAGTGATGCAGGCTGCCGCGAGGGCGGCGAGGT
>NZ_JBEOWS010000558.1:0-4015 GCF_040296125.1 Streptomyces sp. NPDC002265
AGGACGAGGTGGGACTTCGTGATGCGGACGCTCTCGCGATAGGTGCCGGGCCTGAGCCACCACCAGCAGGGCCTGCAACCGGCACAGGGGCTCTTCGCTCACGTCCGACCACCGTCCGGCCCGCTCGGCCAGGCCCTGCCATGCTCCGGTCTGGTAGTCGAGGTGCAGGAGCGTCACCCCTGCCAGGTCCGCGAGCAGCTCGTACCCGTGTCGCCCTGCGACGTCGACGGCGCTCGTCAGCCGCCGCCGGGCCTCCGCGTACCGTCCCCACCGGATCGCCGCATCGCCGATGTTCAGATCGGCTCGGCCGCGCTGGAGCGCCAGTTGCGGTGTCGACTCGTCATCGCCCAGTTCCTCGGCACGCGCCCAGCCCGAGTCCTCGCCGAGTTCCAACAGTGCGGTCGTACGGTTGACCAGCAAGGACATCCGCTCATGCGGGGAGAGCGCCGCACCGGCCACGAACTGTTCGGCCCGCTCCAACCAGCCCAGATGGGTCTCGGCCGGCCACGTTCCGCTCAGCACCGGATATCCGAGCGCGGTCATCGCCCATGCGCCGGCGTACGTCCCGTCGGCGAGGTCGGGTATCGCCAGATCCAACTCCGCTGCCGCAGCCGCGTACTCACCGAGTTGGATGAGGATCTGAGCGAGCTGGCCGCGCACTTCGGCGCGGTCACGCGCGCTGAGCCGGTCCGTTTCGAGGACGGCGTGCAACGTGGCGAGGACATCCGCACGCCGGGTGTAGCCGGTGAACGCCTGGAACGGCATCTTCCGCACCCATGGGGCGACCGCTTCCGCGGGCAGCCCCGGTTCGTCGATCAGTTCGTGCAGAACGGTGAGGGCGGTGACGTGGTCACCGGACGCGAGGGCTATGTCCGCTGCCTGCTCGGCGTACACACACCACCGCATGGTTTCGCCGGCCTGACGGAAGTGATGGGCGAGCCGGCCGACAGGGCGGGGCCGGGCGCTCTCCAGCAGCGCGGCGGCGCGGCTGTGGGCGGCGCGCCGTTCGGACGCCGACGCCCGGTCGTACACCGTCCGAGCAGCGAGCGCATGCCGGAAGGCGATGCGGCCCGAACCGGATCCGTCCTCGACCAGCAGGCCGCTGCGTACCGCCTCGGACACGGCGGATTCGACCACGCCGACGGCAAACCCCCAGGCCGGCGCGATCGCGGAATCCGCCGGACGGCCCGTCCGGCCCACGAGGTGCGTCTCCTGGCCACCCCCCAACCCGGTCAGCCCGGCAACCGTCCCCAGTGTCTTCTCGTCCGCCGGATCGCTCAGGACGGCGGCCGCCAGCAGCACCCGCCGGGCGTCGGCCCCGAGCCGGGCCACCCGCTCGGTGACCGCGTCCCGGATCGTCGGCGGCACGGCGATCTCGTCGAGTGTGCGCCGCATCCATTCGCCGTCCCGCCGGACGAGGTCGGCCCGGTCGCGCAGCAGCCGGACGCACTCCTCCAGCGCGAGGGGCACGCCCTCGGTACGGTCGTGAAGGAATGTGGCGAACTCGGTGGAGACGTGTTCGTCGTCCAGCATCGATGACACGAGCTCCGCGGTGTCCGGCACAGCGAGTCCGGTCAGGCCGACACGTGCGTGAGCGATCCCCGCACTCGTCGGCACCCGGGAGGACAGCCGCAACAGCAGGGAATCGGCTGCCACCTCCTCGGGACGGCAGGTCAACACCAAGGTGAGCGGGAACGGCTGCCGGGAGGCCAGGAACAGCAGGAACTCCAGCGTCGCCTCGTCCGCCCAGTGCACGTCCTCGACGACCAGGACGTCGATTCCGAGACGGTCCAGAAGTTCGGCGAGGGCCCGGATCAGCCGATGCCGGGCGGCGCCGGCATCGGCCGGCGGCTCCGGCGCGGACGGCAGGTCGTCCGCCCATTCCGGGAACAGCGGCCGCAGCGAACCGGCCAACGCCGACAGTCCGAGGGCCGCGACATCGGCGCCACTCGGTGCGGCCTGCCGGGCGGCGTCGACGATCGGGCCGAGGGTCAGCGCCTCGCGGAACGGCGGGCACACCGCCACCAGCGTGCGTGGACCTCCGGGGGCGACCGCGGCCAAGGCCTCCTGCACCAAGCGGCTCTTGCCGATGCCTGCCTCGCCCTCCACCAGCACAAGTGCGGGCAACTGACGCAGGGTGTCCGTCACACGCCTCAGTTCGGCGTCGCGCCCGACGAAACGGGGGCGGCGGCATACCGGGGATGTCGCCGGTGCAGTCATCGGGTTGCCTTCGTGGATACCCCGACCTTCAGACCAGGGTGGAGGTATCTCCCGTTTGCACGGGAGAAACGGACTCCTTCGGAGCAGGGCAGAAGAAGCCGGATCGCTGTCACGGCGGTCCGACGTTCGCCGTCGACCGGCCGACACCCGTGCACCGTGTGGATGTCGAGAGGGCGGGAGGCATGGTGCAGCTGGTCAACCGGGTGTTCGAGTACCGCTTCTGCGCCACGGACGAGCAGGCGGCTGAGCTGTGTTGTACGGTCGGTCGTGTCCGCCTCGCGTACAACAAGGCGCTTCAGGAGCGCACGCGGGCCTGGTACAACGAGCAGCGCCGGATGCCCGGCGCGCAGTCGCCCGCCGCATTGACCGGGTGGAGCCGGAAGAAGTCCCGCACGAGCGCGGAGTAGGCCCTCTCCGCCTTCACACGGCACGCCGAGCGTCAGACTGCGGCGAAGTTGACGGACCCTTTGGACATCCGTTGGCCGCGACCGCTTCCAGAGCGTGCGGAGCCGAGCGCGGTGACCGTGTCCCAAGACAGCGCGGTCCGCTGGTTCGACTCCCTGCCGTTTGAGGACACCGCCGCCCCGGTCCCCGCCACTGCGGCGGCTGTCGGGATCGATGTGGGGGTCACATCGCCGATGGCGCTGTCCGCCTGGGAGAATATCGCCAACCTCCGGCATGAGCGCCGTGACCGGGCCCGTCTCGTGAAGGCGCGTCGGGAGCTGTCCCGCAAGGCGACGGGCTACGCGAACCGGGACGAGGCCCGCCGCAAGGTCGCGCGCGTGCATGCCCGGATCGCCGGCGGGCGCAGGTACATCCTGCACACACGGCCGACCCGACTCCTCCGTGCGAAACAAGCGGTCGTTGTCGAGGACCTCACCGTCCGCAACCTGCTGAAGAGCAACCGCCTCGCCCGCACCGCCTCCGACCCCTCGTGGACGCGACTGCGTTCCGTGCCGGAGTACCAGTGCGCCTGGTGCGGGCGTGAACTCCTCGTGCTCGACCGCTGGTTCCCCAGCTCGAAGCTGCGCGGGAGCTGCGGAACGGTCCGCGGGAATCAGTCGCTGGACGTCCACGCCTGGACGTGCGACTGCGGCGTGACGGACGACCGCGACGTGAACGCGGCGCATGACATCCCGGCCGCCGGACTGGCTGCATCCGCCCGTGGAGACGGTGTCAGACCTCAACGGAAACCCTCCCGGACGGGGCAGTCGTCGGTGAAGCAGGAAACTCAGGGGGACCGCTGGAATCCCCCACCTTTGGGCGGGAGAGGAAGTCAAAGATCTGAAGCAACGCTTCCAACTCGTGGCTGCTCAGGTACCCGTGCACCGTCGACTCCTACTGACTGTTCGATCACTCTCACCTGCGAACGCCGCGATCTCGACCTGATTCGGCCTGGACCGAAGAACGACATTCCGGAAGGACCACCCCAGGCTGTCAAGGTCTGCCGAGGTGCCTCGCACATTCCGGGCAGACGCGTGACCGCCGAGGTCACGCCGGGATTCGCAACTCGTCGCCCCCAGCGTGGCCTTCGTGCACGGGGCGGTAACCCGCCGTCAGGAGGGGGCGCTTGCGTGAGTGGCAGCAGATCCGACTGCACACGGCGGGGAGGATCGGGGGTGGACGCCGGAACGCGCCCCACCGCTGATCGGCCGCCGGTTCCCGACCAGTTGCTTCATCGCCGGGCGGCGGCTGCGCCACCGGGATCGAGGCTCGCCCGCGACTGCCGCGCAGGGCCCTTGTCGGCACTCATGCGGCCGCAGATCGCGCGGCATCACACGCTCGGGATCACGCA
>NZ_JBEOWS010000559.1:0-3999 GCF_040296125.1 Streptomyces sp. NPDC002265
CAGCACCCCACCCTATGTCTCTCGTTGGTTACTCCTTTTTAGCTGTGTGACCACCCAAGCCGCCCCCCGCCCCGGGGGCCCACCCACCCCCCCCCCCCCCCCGGCTCTGTCGTGTCGCTCGTGCCGCCTCAGAGGCGGGACACGTTCCGTTCGTAGACCATGCGCAGGCCGATGAGGGTCAGCCACGGCTCGTGCTCGTCGATCACGGACGCCTCGCCCAGCACCATCGGCGCCAGCCCGCCGGTGGCGATCACCGTCACCTCCTCCGGGTCGTCCGCCAGCTCCCGGGCCATCCGGCTGACGACGCCGTCGACCTGGCCGGCGAACCCGTACACGATCCCGGCCTGCATCGCCTCGACCGTGTTCTTGCCGATGACGCTGCGCGGCCGGGCGACCTCGATCTTGCGCAGCTGGGCGCCCTTGACGCCCAGCGCCTCGACCGAGATCTCGATCCCGGGCGCGATGACCCCGCCCACGTACTCCCCGCGCGCGCTGACCGCGTCGAACGTCGTCGCCGTGCCGAAGTCGACGACGATCGCCGGACCGCCGTACAGCTCGACGGCCGCCACCGCGTTGATGATGCGGTCGGCGCCGACCTCCTTGGGGTTGTCGGTGAGGATCGGCACGCCGGTCTTCACCCCGGGCTCCACCAGCACCGCGGGCACGTCGCCGTAGTACCGGCGGGTGACCTCGCGCAGCTCGTGCAGCACGGACGGCACGGTCGCGCAGATGGCGATCCCGTCGATGCCGTCGCCCAGCTCCTCCCCCAGGAGCGGGTGCATGCCCATCAGGCCCTGGAGGAGCACCGCGAGTTCGTCCGCGGTGCGACGGGCGTCCGTGGAGATCCGCCAGTGCTCGACGATGTCCTCGCCGTCGAACAGGCCGAGCACCGTGTGCGTGTTGCCTACGTCGATCGTCAGCAGCATGGCCGGCCCCGCTCCCTACTCCGCCGCCCGCAGATCCAGACCGATGTCCAGGATCGGCGAGGAGTGGGTCAGCGCCCCGACCGCCAGGAAGTCCACGCCCGTGTCGGCGTAGGTCTTGGCGTTCGCCAGGGTCAGCCGGCCCGACGCCTCCAGCAGCGCGCGCTCGCGGACGATCCCGGCCGCCTCCGCGCACTGCTCCGGCGTGAAGTTGTCCAGCAGGATCAGGTCGGCGCCCGCCTCCACCACCTCGCGCAGCTGGTGCAGGGTGTCGACCTCGACCTCGACCGGTACGTCGGGGAAGGCCTCGCGCACGGCCGCGAAGGCCTGGGCGACGCCGCCCGCGGCGACCACGTGGTTGTCCTTGACCAGGGCCGCGTCGGACAGCGACATCCGGTGGTTCACGCCGCCGCCGCAGCGCACCGCGAACTTCTCCAGCGAGCGCAGGCCCGGCGTCGTCTTGCGGGTGTCGCGGACCTTCGCCTTGGTGCCCTCCAGCGCGTCCGCCCACGCGCGCGTGGCGGTCGCGATGCCGGACAGCCGGCACAGCAGGTTGAGCGCGCTGCGCTCGGCGGTCAGCAGGTCGCGCGTGCGCGTGGTGACCGACAGGAGCTTCTGCCCGGCCTCGACCCGCTCGCCGTCCTCCACGTGCCGCTCGACCTCGAACTCGTCCGTGCAGACGACCGAGATCACCGCCTCGGCGACCCTGAGCCCGGCCACGACACCGGCCTCGCGCGCGGTGAAGTCGGCGGTGGCCACGGCGTCCTCTGGGATGGTCGCGACCGTCGTCACGTCCACGCCGTTGTCCAGGTCCTCCTGGATGGCGACATTGGCGATGTCCTCGACCTCCAGCGGGTCGAGACCCGCCTCGGTCAGGAGCTGCGCGAGCGCGGGGTCGAGCCCGCACTCCAGGTATTCCTCGCCGGAGTCCGCGCCGCAGGCACAGCCGTCGCCGCAGCCGTCGGACGAGGCGAGGGGAAGGTCGGAGGTACTCACTGCTGTCACTGCTCCTGGGGACGGTGCGTGGCGGTCCCCGCCGCCCCGGCGGGGCCGGCGGCGAAGGGGAGGGTCGGGGGGAAGTCTGCGGTGTCCGTGGTGTGCACGGCCAGTGAGCGGTCCGGATTCAGCCGTACGACGATGTGGCGCCGCCAGGCGCTGTCGTCGCGGTCGGCGTGGTCCTCGCGCCAGTGGCAGCCGCGGGTCTCCTCGCGCTGCCCGGCCGCGGCGACCAGGACGCGGGCCACGCACAGGAGGTTGGTGGCCTCCCAGGTGTCGACGCCGGGCTCGGCGGTCTTGCCGTTCTCGTCGAGGGCGTCGCGGGCCTCGCTGTGCAGCCGCTGGAGCTGTCCGGCGGCCCGGGTGAGGGAGTCGGCGGAGCGCAGCACACCGGCGCCCTCGGTCATGATCCGCTGGATCGCGAACCGGTCCTCGGGGGCGAGCAGCGGGTGGGCCGGCTTCTCGGGCTGCGCGACCGGTGCGGGCACGCGCGCGTGCAGCCCGTCGCGGGCCCGGCCGTTCGTGATGTCGGCGACGATGCGCTCGGCGTAGACCAGGCCCTCCAGCAGGGAGTTGGAGGCGAGCCGGTTGGCGCCGTGCACGCCGGTGCAGGCGACCTCGCCGCAGGCGTACAGGCCCGGCACCGTCGTACGGCCGTGGGAGTCGGTGCGCACCCCGCCGGAGGCGTAGTGGGCGGCCGGGGCGATCGGGATGGGTTCGTGCACCGGGTCGATGCCGTGGGCGCGGCAGGCGGCCAGGATCGTCGGGAAGCGGTGCTCCCACATCTCGGCGCCGAAGTGCCGGGCGTCGAGGAACATGTGCTCGGCGTCCTGCTCCTGCATCCGGCGCATGATGCCCTTGGCGACGATGTCGCGCGGCGCCAGTTCGGCCAGCTCGTGCTGACCCACCATGAAGCGCACGCCGTCGGCGTCGACCAGGTGGGCGCCCTCGCCGCGTACCGCCTCGGAGACCAGCGGCTGCTGGCCCTCGGCGTCGGGGCCCAGGAACAGCACGGTCGGGTGGAACTGCACGAACTCCAGGTCGGAGACCTCCGCGCCGGCCCGCAGGGCGAGCGCCACGCCGTCACCGGTGGACACGGACGGGTTGGTGGTCGCGGAGAACACCTGGCCCATGCCGCCGGTGGCGAGGACCACGGCGGGCGCGTGCACGGCGCCCACGCCGTCGTGCTGGCCCTCGCCCATCACGTGCAGGGTGACGCCCGCCGTGCGGCCGTCGGCGTCTGTCAGCAGGTCCAGCACGAGCGCGTTCTCGATCGCGCGCAGTCCGCGCGCGTGGAGCGCCTCGACCAGCGCCCGGGAGATCTCGGCGCCGGTCGCGTCGCCGCCCGCGTGCGCGATGCGGCGGCGGTGGTGGCCGCCCTCGCGGGTGAGCTCCAGCCTGCCCTCGGCGGACTCGTCGAAGTGGGCGCCGGTCTCGATCAGCCGCCGTACGGCGTCGGGGCCCTCGGTGACGAGGATCCGTACGGCCTCCTCGTCGCACAGGCCCGCGCCCGCGACCAGCGTGTCGTCCAGGTGCTGCTCGGGGGTGTCGCCCTCGCCGAGGGCCGCGGCGATACCGCCCTGCGCCCAGCGGGTGGAGCCGTCGTCGAGCCGTGCCTTGGTGACGACGACCGTCGTCAGGCCCGCGGCCTGGCAGCGCAGCGCCGCGGTCAGGCCGGCCACGCCGGAGCCGACGACCACCACGTCCGCGGAGATGGACCACCCGGGCGCGGGCGCGTGCAGTCGTATGCCTGTGCTGGTCACGAGGCGGCTCCGAAGGTGAGAGGAAGGTTGTCGATCAGCCTGGTGGTGCCGACCCGGGCGGCCACGGCGAGGACGGCCTCGCCGGTGAAGTCGTCGTCGATCTCGGTGAAGTCGGACGGGTCGACCAGCGCGAGGTAGTCCAGTTCGAGCGGCGGGTCCATCCGGGCGGCCTCGTCGAGCACCAGCCGCGCGGCGGCGCGCACGGCCGCCGCGCAGCCGGGCACGGCCTTGGCGACGGCGTGGGTGTCGGCGGCCGCGCGGGACTCCCCGATGGCGCTGAGCGCCTCGGCACGGGCGTGCGTGACGGGGGTCGCTCG
>NZ_JBEOWS010000560.1:0-3996 GCF_040296125.1 Streptomyces sp. NPDC002265
CTCGGCGTCCGGTGCGGTCAGTCCTGCGTGTCGGCGGCGGTCGCCGGACCGAGCGGCCTGCCGAGCCGCAGGTTCCAGCGGTGCGCACGTCCGCTGAGCTCGGTCGCCGTCAGCGGCGGTACGTCGAGGCGCCAGAAGGCGGCCTCGGGAGCGGCCAGCGCGTGGATCACCGCGGCCCGTACGATCTCCGGCTCCACCACGGCCAGCACCCTGCCGTCGTGCCCCGCCGACGCCTCCAGCCAGCGGGCGACCCGCTCGCACACCTCCCGCACCGACTCCCCGCCGTGCGGAGCGGCCGCCGGGTCGGACAGCCAGCGCGCCAGTTCCTCCGGCTCCGCGGCGGCGACCTCGTCCAGGGCCAGGCCGCGCCACCGCCCCATGTCCCCGCCCGCGAGCGCCGGTTCGCCGGTCGGGTCGAGACCCAGTTCCGCGGCCGTCTGCCGACAGCGCACGCTCGGCGAGGCGAGGACCCGGACGGCCGGCGGCAGCGAACCGGCCGCAGCCCGGGCCAGCGCCGCGCCGTGGTCGTCGATCGGGTCACCGTCGTCGAAGCGAGCCCGGCGCATCGACGCACTCGTCGCGGGCGTGATGAAGGTGACACGGCTCGTCACGGGGTCGTTCCTCCTGTACGGACCCCGGACCGCCGGACCGGGGCCCATGAGCGTATCCGGCTCGGCGTCCTCGTACGCGAACGGTCGCGCTCGTACGCGAACGGTCATGCAGGAAGGTGATCGAGGTGCCGTGGATACGGTCGCGGTGAGTGGGCCGCCTCACCTTTTCGCCCTACTTCGGGGCGGGGGAGCGGCTTGGCCAAGTGGAACGTCACCGGCGGCGCGGTGAGCGAAGCCACGATCAACGACGGCTCGTGAGAAGGCCCTTGCCGCCGTGACATCCCGCTGCCCGGCCGCCGGCGGTCCCGTGGAACGCGGCGGAACGGGATGGAACGCCGGGAGAGGGAGACGAGTTCGACCTTTCCTGGGAGACATGGCGTGGGCATCTCGCGAAGAAGGCTACTGACGACGACCGGAGCGGGTGTGGTGGCGGCGGCCATCGACGCGGGCGGTTTCCGCGCCGCCGCCGAGGCCGCCACCTCGATCGCCGCGGGACAGGCGGCGGCCGCCTCCGCGGCGGACGCACGGGTGCCCACCACGTGGGACCGGACGGTGCAGCGGGCGAGCTACGCCCAGGGCACGGGCTACCAGCGGCTCGTCGCCGGACCGGGGGAGCCGCACACCATCCGCACCGACCTCTGGAACCGCTTCGGCCCCCCGACCCTGGCGCTGGCGGCGTTCGCGCAGATGACCGACCTGCACATCGTGGACGACCAGTCGCCCGCCCGCCTGGAGTTCATGGACCGCTACGCCGACGCCGGCGCCCCGCACTACGCCTCGTACCCCACCGATTCCGCCTACCGGGGCCACGAGTTCCTCTCGACACAGGTCGTCGACGCGATGTGCCAGGCCATCGCCGGGATCGGCAAGGGCCCGCGGAGCAGGAAGCCGCTCCAGTTCACCATCGTCACCGGCGACGCGATCGACAACTGCCAGCACAACGAGAACCGCTGGTACATCGACCTGCTCGACGGCGGCCAGACCATCGTCCCGGACTCCGGCACCATCGGCCTGGACCAGAGCTTCGCCGGCGGTGCCCTGACCGCCGGCGGCAGCGGGGACAACCACTACTACTACCCGTCGGTGCCACCGCAGCAGGTGCCGGGCAACCTGTACACCGGCACCTCCGGGCTCGGATTCCCCTATGTCCCGGGCTTGTTGGACGCGAGCGGTGTGGTGGGCGCGGCCCGCCGGCCGTTCGTCTCGCACGGCCTCGGCATGCCCTGGTACGCGGCGTACGGCAACCACGACGGCCTGTGGCAGGGCAACGAGCCCATCGACAACAACCTGGTCGACGTGCAGGGAATGACGGTCGGCTCGACCAAGACCACCGGCACCTCCGCCGATCTGCCGGACAACTACAGCGACCTCGGCACCTTCGGCAAGCTGATGGTCGCCTGGGAACTGGAGGGCACCCGGGTCGCCGCCGACCCCGCCCGGCGGCTGCTCAGCCGCAAGGCGTTCATCCAGGACCACTTCAACACCGCGGGCCTGCCGGTCGGGCACGGCTTCCAGGGCGTCGGGACCGACAAGGCCTACTACGCCATCCCGTCCGGCTCCGGCGACCTCATTCGCTACATCACCCTCGACTCCACCAACACCAACACCGACGGCTTCGGCTCCGGCGCCGCGGGCGGATCGATCGACACCGACCAGCTCAACTGGCTGGAAGGGCAGCTCAGGGCCAACAGCTCCCGCTACATCAACACCAGCAATCACATCGTCACGCAGAGCGGTGTGCAGGACAAGATGTTCGTCATCTTCTGCCACCACACGCTCAACACCATGGACAACCTCGACGACGGCATCCTCGGCGGCATCTTCGGGGACCGGCACACCGGCGACGAACTGAAGGCGCTGCTGCTGCGCTACCCGAACGTGATCGCCATGGTCAACGGGCACACCCACGCCAACAAGATCGTCCCGCATCCGACGCCGTCCGGCAGCCCGATCTACGGCGGCTTCTGGGAGATCTCCACGGCCTCGCACATCGACTGGCCGATCCAGAGCCGCATCATCGAGATCATGGCGAGCCCCGACGCGCAGAACGCGGGCGAGTTCGGCTCGGCCGCCGGACCCGCCACCCTCTCGATCTTCACCACGATGGTCGACCCCGCCGCGCCCCTCTCCTTCGGCGGCGACATCAGCACCCCCGCTCAACTCGCCTCCCTGGCGCGGGAGCTGGCCACCAACGACCCGCAGGAGGTGAGCCACGGCATCACCAACCGGATGGGCGGCAACCAGGACCGCAACGCCCAACTGCTGCTGCCGGCCCCCTTCCCGCTGCACGCGCCGCTCCCGCTCGGCTCCCCGATCGCCACGACCCGCAACAAGGACGGGCGACTGGAGCTGTTCGGCACGGACGCGCAGGGCAATCTGTGGAACACCAGCCAGCAGACCGTCGGCGGCAGCCTCCAGCCCTGGACGAAGCTCGCCACCGGTCCGGGATGGCGGTGCGTCACCGCCGGCAGTCACCAGGACGGCCGGGTCGAGGTGTTCGCCATCGACCAGAACGGTTTCGTGAACCGTCGCGCGCAGACCGGCGTGGGCAGCAGCACCTACACGGCGCCGCAGCTGTTCGACTCCGCCTTCACCTCGGTGACCGCCGTCCAGGACCAGTGGGGCGGCATGCAGATCTACGCGACCCGCAACGACAACACCATCCGCCACCGCTGGCAGGACTTCCTCAACGACGACACCGCCTCCAACGGCTGGTTCACCCCCTGGACCCAGCTCGGCGGCACCGCGATCCAGCTCGCCGTCGAGACCGGTTCCGACGGGCGTGCCGTGCTGGTCGCCATCAAGGAGGACGGCCTGATCATCCAGCGGAAGATGAACGTCGCCAACGCGCAGACGGAGAGCGAGTGGGGCGGGGTGGTCCCGGTCGACGGCATCCTCGACTCCGTCGACATGGCCCGCAACGCCGACGGGCGCCTGGCGATCTTCGGCACCAATGTCGACGGGATGCTCTGGCGCCGCTTCGAGACCGCCCCCGCCGCCGGCACCTGGCAGTCCTGGGCCCAGATACCGACGCAGGCCGGCGGCGTCACGCTGCGGATGCGCCACGTCGCCGCCGAACGGAACGGGGCCGGGCAGATCGAGCTGTTCGCCGTCGACGACACGGGCACGCTCTACCGCTGCACCCAGACCACCCCCAGCGGTACCACCTGGTCGGCCTGGGAGTCCTGCCAGATCCAGCTCCGTTCCACGCACACCTCCGCCGGGCTCTGACCGCCCCGGCGGCACCGGATTTGTCTCATCGCCCCACCTGGACGCAGGTGCCGGCCCCGCCCACCTCCAGGACGGCCGGGCATCTGACCCCGCGCTCGCCGCCCCGTCTTTCCCCCGCCGTGGACCACGCGCTGGCCGCGGCATGCCCGCCAAA
>NZ_JBEOWS010000561.1:0-3958 GCF_040296125.1 Streptomyces sp. NPDC002265
GGACTGCTGGAGCTGCGTCGGATGACCAGTCCGGGCGGCACCACGGAGCTGCCCTGCGGCTGGGAGCGAGCGCATCTGGTGCGGGCGGCCGCGCTCGCCCTGGAGGCGGCGGGTCACCGGCCGGCGGGCCCGGACACGGCCGGCTACCGGGTGCGCGCGACCCCGCAGCCGGACGCCGTCGCCGTGCACGAGCCGGACGGCGAGGCCCTGCGGGCGTGTGCGCTGACCCTGGAGAAGGCGGGCTGGCAGGCCGGCGAACACACCGACCCCCGGACACGGGACCGCTATCTGCTGGCATCCCCGCGCCGGGTCTGACGCCCGTGTCAAGATCGGCGTACCGGGCACCGACGCGCACGACGGCGAGAGCTCGACGACGCGAGTACGACGACAGGGAGTTGCAGTGAGTGAACCGTTTTCCGTGCGGGTGACCGTCCGCGGTTACGAGACGGACGTACAGGGCCACCTCAACCAGAGCGTGTACCTCAACTACGCGGAGCACGCCCGCTGGTCGTTGCTCAAGGCGGCCGGCATCAGCCAGACGGGGCTGGTGTCCACAGGGGTCGGCCCGGTCGCGCTGGAGACGACCATCCGTTACCGGCGTGAGCTGCTGGCGGGTGACGAGGTCGAGGTGACCTGCGCGTTCATCTGGGGCGAGGGCAAGACCTTCCGGATCGAGCAGGCGATCCGCCGGACGGACGACGGCACGGTGGCGGCCGAACTCACCGGGGTCGGCGGACTGATGGACCTCAAGGAACGCAGGCTGGTGGCGGACCCGCGCAAACACTTCCGGACACTGGCGGCGGACCCGGCCCTGTTCGGACTGTGAGCCGGAGCGCACCGGACCGGGCCGCCCGACCGCCCAACTGTCCGTCCCGGAGCACCGGCCGGCTGCGGCCTACGCGTCGGTCAACTCCGGGTTGTGCTCGACGTCGTAGGCCGCACGCGCCTCGGCGATGTACACCCGGTTGCGTTCGGCCCAGTCGGTCAGCCGTTGCAGGGTCTCGTGCAACTCACGGGCGACCGGGGTGAGTTCGTATTCGACCTTGGGCGGCACCGTCGGATGCACGGTGCGCGTCAGCAGCCCGTCGCGCTCCAGGTTGCGCAGGGTGAGGGTCAGCATGCGCCGGCTGATGCCCTCGATGCTGCGCTCCAGTTCGGTGAAGCGGATCGGGCCGTGCGCCGCCGCCACCAGGATCTGCACGCTCCATTTTCCGGAGACCCTGTCAAGAACCTCACGGACCGGGCAGGCGTGCGCGTTCACGACCTGGGCGGTAACACCGGTGTTCCTCTGGGACATCGGACTGCCTCCTTACCTCGGCCTCCACGGTCACCCACGATGTACTCCGTTACAAGTCGTGCACCAAGGGTTTTCCCGAGAATACGGAGACCGGCAGACCATGTCGACCACGGCTCAGACACCGAAGCAGCCGGCACCGCCCCGGACCCGTCACCGCACCCACCCCCGCGCGCACTCCCGCTGGTCGGCGCTGGCCGTCCTGTGCGCGGGCACGCTGATGACGATCCTGGACGGCAACATCGTCACCGTGGCGATGCCCGCGATCCAGAGCGATCTCGGCTTCGACGGACCGGGCCTGGCCTGGGTCGTCAACGCGTACCTGATCCCCTTCGGCGGACTGCTGTTGCTGGCGGGCCGGCTCGGCGACCTGCTCGGCCGCAAGCGGATGTTCGCGACCGGGCTCGCCGTGTTCACCGCGGCCTCCGTGCTCTGCGGGGTCGCCACCGGCCGGGAGACGCTGATCGCGGCGCGGGCCCTCCAGGGCGTCGGCGGGGCGATGACCACGGCGGTGGTACTGGGCATGCTGGTCGCGCTGTTCCCTGAGCCGCGGGAACAGGTGCGCGCCATCGCGGTGTTCAGCGCGGTCGGGGCGGCGGGCGGGGCCCTCGGCACGTTCCTGGGCGGGGCGCTGACCCAGGCACTGAACTGGCACTGGATCTTCCTGATCAATCTGCCGATCGGCCTGGTCGCACTGCTCGCCGCGGTCCGCGTCCTCGCGCCCGAGCCGGGCACCGGCCTGCGCGAGGGCGCCGACTTCCCGGGAGCCGTGCTGGTCACCGGCGCGCTGACGCTCACGGTCTACGTCATCGTCGGGGCCGGCGGCCGGGCACTGACGGCCACGCTGCTGCTGTCGGCGCTCGCCCTCGTCCTCCTCGTGGCGTTCACGCTCCGCCAGGCGCGCACGGCACGCCCGCTGCTGCGGCTGCGGCTCTTCGGTTCACGGCTGCTGAGCGGGGCGAACGCCGTTCAGGTCCTGATGATCGCCACGATGTACGGCTTCCAGTTCATCGGCGCGCTGTACGTCCAACGCGTCCTCGGATACGACGAGTTGACCACCGGTACGGCCTTCCTGCCGGCTCCCGTCACGATCGGGGTGCTGATGCTGGGCCTCTCGGCGCGGACCGTCGGCCGGTTCGGCCCGTACCGGGTGCTGCTCGCCGGACTGGCCCTCGTCGTCGCCGGAATGGCCCTGCTGAGCCGTGCTCCCGTCGACGGCTCGTACGCCGGGGACGTCCTTCCCCCCATGCTCCTGCTCTCCGTCGGATTCGCCGCCGCGATGCCCGCGCTGACCGGGCTCGCCATGTCGGAAGCGCGGCCGGAGGACGCCGGTCTGGCCTCGGGCCTGTTCAACACCACTCAGGTGGTGGGCGGTTCGCTGGGCTTCGCGGTGCTGTCGACGCTCGCCGCCGGTCACACCGCCGGACTGGTCGAGCAGGGTGCGCAACTCGTCCCGGCAACCGCGGAGGGCTACCGGCTGGCGTTCCGGGTGGCGGCGCTGATCGCGACGGGCGCGCTGACGCTGGCGGCGACGGTACTGCGTCCACGCGCCGCACGGGCAGCCGACTGACCGCCGGTGATACGCGGGCGCTGCACGGGTGCGGTTGCCGGGAACCGTCATGAATCCGACTGTTCATATGTTCTTCGACTTACGGTGATTTCCTGCGGCCGTCCTCGCACGTTCCCCAGTCGGTGTGCACCCGCCCGCCCTTCACAGCGCCCCTCTTTGGAGACGACGTGCCGTTCTTCCGCAGAATCACCGCCCGCCGCACCCTGCTCGCCGTTCTCGGCACGGCGATGGTGACCGCCGGATGGCCCTCGGCCGAGGCGGGCGCCTCGCCGCGGGGGCTCGACGACCCGGCGAAGAAGGACCTCGCCATGCGGCTGGTCTCCAGCGCGGAGAACTCGTCCCTGGACTGGGAGGCGCAGTACGGGTACATCGAGGACATCGGCGACGGCCGCGGCTACACCGGCGGCATCATCGGTTTCTGTTCCGGCACCAGCGACATGCTGGCCCTGGTGGAGCTGTACACCGCGCGGGTCCCGGGCAACGTCCTGGCCGGCTACCTGCCCGCGCTGCGCGCGGTCGACGGCAGCGGTTCCCACACCGGCCTGGACCCCGGCTTCCCGGCCGCCTGGCGCACGGCGGCCAAGTCGTCCGCCTTCCGCAGGGCCCAGCGCGACGAGCGCGACCGCGGCTACTTCGACCCGGCGGTGACGCGCGCGAAGCAGGACTGTCTCGGCACGCTCGGCCAGTTCGTCTACTACGACGCCATGGTCATGCACGGCCCCGGCACGGACGCCGTCAGCTTCGGAGGCATCCGCGAACGGGCCCGGCAGCACGCGGTCACCCCCGCGGACGGCGGCGACGAGACGACGTACCTGAACGCCTTTCTCGACGCCCGGGTCCGGGCGATGAAGCAGGAGGCCGCCCACAGCGATGTGAGCCGGGTCGAGACGGCCCAGCGCGTGTTCCTGCGCGAGGGCAATCTCGGGCTCGCCACACCGCTCAAGTGGAAGGTGTACGGGGACAGTTACGAGATCGACTGAGTCGGCCGCCGGCGCGGTCATCAGAACTTCTCCGGCTTGATCAGGGCGACGATCAGGTAGGCGAGCAGGGCGACGGCGGCCGCCGCGGGCGGCTGTGTCCTGCTGAGCGCCGAG
>NZ_JBEOWS010000562.1:0-3958 GCF_040296125.1 Streptomyces sp. NPDC002265
GATGCCTCCCGGCCGGAAGGGCATCGGGCCGGGGGTCCGCCGGAAGGGCACCGGCTCACATGCTGCGCATGCGCAGGTAGCGTCTGATGTCCGGCAGGGACTGCACGAGGACGGCGGCGACGACGGCCGCGGCCGCGCCACAGGCAAGGGTCTTCAGCATGGTTGTCTCCTCACTTCGCGGCCTCGCCGACCGTGGCCCGCGGCGCGGACTCTCCCGGCTCGTCGGCCCGCAGCAACTCTTCGATCAGCCGGACGGCCTGCGGAACGGCGGCGGCCACCGGCGCGCTGAGGCCGATGCCCTCCTCCACCGAGGCCGGTTCGCAGCCGAGCACCAGCACGCGCCCGGGCGGCTGTCCGCCGGTTCCGGCGCACAGGGTCCCCAGCAGCGCGAGCACCGTGTCGGGGGTCATACGGTGCCCGTCGAGCGCGGCACCCGGCGGCGCCGCCTCCCCTGCCGCGCCGTCGTGTTCGATCAGGTACAGCGTTCCGGGTGCCTCGCCGCGCCGGGTGGCGTCCACCAGGATCAGGGTGTCGTAGCCGTCGAGGACCTGGTACGCGAGGTGCACGCCCCGTACGCCGATGTCCACGGCCTCGACGCGGTCGGGCAGCCGGCTGCGGGTGAGCGCGCGCACGGTCTCGACCCCGAAGCCGTCGTCGCCGAGGAAGATGTTGCCGATGCCGGCGACCAGGACCCTGCCGCCCGGGGCGCGGGTCCGGTCCGCGGAGGCGCTCATACCGGGTCCTCCAGCGGTGTGACCTCGTCGGGCTGGAAGTACAGGTAGCGGCCCTGTTCGCGGCGGATGTCGGCGCCCGGGTCGCCCTCGACCGTGACGGCCAGGTGCACCGCGCCGTCCACGTCGTGCAGCACCGCCTCGACCTTGGCGCTGCGGCCCTGGAGGAAGAGGTCCTGGGCGTCGGTGCGCCGCAGGCCCGGCCGCAGCAGTACGCGGCTTCCCGCGCCGAGCGAGCGGCCCTCCACCACGACGCGGTCGCAGGCCGGGTCGAAGCCGGCGTCGCTCGCGGGATCCCACCACGGTGTGTCCTGGCGCTGCACGCCGAACTCGTCCGGGAATCCCGGGCCCGCGGCGCCGACCGGGTTCGCCGGTCCGGCGCCGGTCACCTCGCGCAGGCCGCGCACCGCACCGTGCAGGCGTTCCAGGACCTCGGGGGGCATCGAGTCCGCCAGGTCGATCACCGCGGCGGCCCGCTCGTCCGTCCCGCGGGCCTCGCGCTTCTCCTCGTCCGTGAGGGCGGCGGTGCGCAGCGCCAGGATCTCGTCGATCTCCGTGGCGTCGTAGAGCGCTCCCGGGCTCTCCGGGGCGATCGCGGGATGGTCGTCCAGGATGATCGGCGAGGACAGCACCAGGTCCGCGCGGCCCGGTTCCCCGGCGAGCACGGGCCAGGTGTGCAGGTTGCGGCAGGACGCGACCGCGGCCTTCGCCCACTCCGGCGGATCCGTCATGGACAGGAACGACCCGGCGCTCAGACCCATCAGCAGATGGGCGGCGACCAGGCAGTGCGGCAGCGCGGCGTCCCGGTCGGCGGTCCGCCCGTCCGGGGGTGTCCAGGTGCCGGTGTTCTCGACCACGGCGGTCAGCCGCAACGTCCGGTAGGGGCCGTCGAGTTCGCGGGCGGACAGCCGTACGACACCGTCGACCTGCTCGTACCGGCGCACGAGCCGGCCGACGGTGCGGCCGCGCGCGTCGAGGACCGGCTCGGTCTCCTCGCGGGCGGGCCGGGTGAACGGGGCCGTGACGCCGTCGCCCAGGAGGTCGTCCACCGCGGCGACGACCTCGACGTGCTCCTCGGCTCCCTCGTCCCAGGGGACCAGGACCCGGTCCTCCAGGCGCAGTTCGGGAACCGTCTCGAAGCCGCCGTCCGGGTTCAGCCGCTGCACGGTCCGCCGCCGGGCGTGCAGGAAGCGCAGCTCGACCGAGAGGGTCGCGCCCGCCTTCGGCTCCATCAGGCATTCGGTGTGCTGGAACTCGTGCTCCTCGCACTCGGCGCCCCAGGCGGGCGGCACCAGCACCCCGAACTGCCAGCGCAGCCGGTTCTTGGCCGCCGAGGCACGGTACGGGTAGAGGACGTAGCCCTCGAAGAGGACGGCGTCGGCGACCTGCCGGGCCACCGCGAACCGTTCCTCGGTGGCCGGGGTGAAGGCGGTCACGGTCACGGGGCGGTCCTTCCGGTGCTTCGCGTCAGCGCCGCGAACGGATCGGCGGGAAGGGCGTCCGTACGGAAGCCTTCGGTGCGCGGCGGGTCCGTACGCGGTGGGTGGGCGGTCGCGCTGTCGTCGAGCAGTGCCCGCAGGGTCGCCTCCCAGGAGGGCAGGGCGTGGCGGGAGCGGTAGGCGAGCAGCGCGTCCATGGTGGCGCGGGGCAGCCGGATCCAGCCGCACCCGGGGAAGTGCTGTTCGACCATCTCCCGCCAGGCCGTGACCGGCATCCGGAAGGACGCCTCCCGGTCCCAGGGCACGGGCTCGACCCGGAATCCTCCGGCCCCGGTGAACGCCGTACCGGAGAAGAGCATCAGCAGCGGGACCTCGCCGTCGTCGAGCGCGTCCAGGTAGCGGCTCGCGGCGACGTCGAGATCGTAGGTGCAGGGCACGACGAGATCCGTCTCCGTCTCGCCGGTGAAGCTGGGCACCATCACCGAGACCTGGGCGAACTGCACCGGCTGGAGGGTGCTCCCCCAGCGCGAGCGCTCACCGAAGAGATCTTTCAGGCCTTCGGCCTCCGCGGGCCCGTAACCGCGGCGGGCGGGTTCGATACGGATCTGGCAGCGCAGCGCGAGGGCGTGCACGCGCGCGCCGCCGGACGCGGTGACCCGCAGCCGGAAGACGAGGGTCGGCCCGGCGGCGTACCGGTCGGCGCGTACCCCGGTGCAGGCGAACGAGAACTCCGTCACGGTCGGCCCGCCTCGGCCAGGTGTACCGGCTCGGCACGGAGCGCGATCTGCGCGAAGAACGTGTCCAGGGCGGCGCGGGCCTCGGCCCCGCCGTCGAAGCCCTGCCACAACAGCCGCATACGGCCCACCAGTTCGTAGCAGACGTCGATGGGTACGAGGTAGCTCTCGCACCGCCCGTGGACGCGCCGCAGCAGCAGCGCCTCCACGTCGGGTTCGAGCAGTGCGGCGAGGCGGCTGTCGCCGAGGACCGCCGTCCAGACCGCCGGTTCGAGTTCGCTCTCGGTGGCCCCGGCCGGGCTCGGGTAGTGGGCGACCAGCCGGTCGAGCGCCGCGTTGCGGAAGAAGAAGGCGACGCCGACCGGGATCTGGAGCGCCTCCCACGCGGCCTCGTCGAGGTGGTGGGCGGGGTCGGTGAGGTAGCGGTCCGGGACCGCGCGGAAGCGGCCGGCCGCCGCGCCCGGCCGCTCCATCAGCAGGGCGCAGCCGGTGCACGCGCAGACCAGGGCCCGCTTCTCGGTGTCGACCAGGTGGCGGTGGTCCTCCTCGGGCACCGCCACCGCGCACAGTTCGCACCGTTCGGGGCGGGGCGGCCGCTCGGCCAGGAATCTGCGCAGGCCGCCGGAGCCGTTGCGGGGTGCGCTCATGGTGTCCTCGCCGCCGTGGGGGCGCTGCCCGGGCCCTTGCCGATCTGGAGCAGGGGTGGTCCCGCGGGGGTGGTGCGGATGTCGACCGCCCGCACCTCCGGCGCGAAGCAGGCGAGCGCGTCCTCGGCGGCCTGCCGGGCGGAACCGGCGCCGGCGGCGCAGCCGCAGCCCGAGTCCGCCGCGCCGGTCCGCAGCTCCAGGGTGCCGGTCGCCTCGTCGAAGTCCGCGACCTCCAGGGCGTGTTCCCGGATGCTGTCCAGCGCACGGGCGATACGGGCGTCGCGGTCCTCGGGGTGGAGATCGTGCAGGACGAGCAGGCTCGCGACCAGTTCGTCGCCGAGCAGGGCCGCCAGGGGGGCGAGCATGTCGAGGATGACGCGGTCGACGTCGGTGTCGCTCAGGTTGTC
>NZ_JBEOWS010000563.1:0-3948 GCF_040296125.1 Streptomyces sp. NPDC002265
ACGTAGAGCGCCCCCCCGGCGGGCTGGGCCGCCCTTCTCCGTCCTTCTCCGTCCCCGCCGCCCGCGCGCCCGCCACCCGTACGACTCCGCTCCCCGGGCTCTCTCCGCTCCCCGCGCGCCGTCCGTGTCAGCTCCGCTCGTCCGGCGGACCCGGCCGCGCGCGGCGTGCGGACGGACCGTAATGCGCGAGGCGTGAGCCCCCTGCCGCGTTAGCCTGGAGCGTCAGACTCCAGCCAGCTCAGTCAAGGGGCCAAGCATCCCGTGCGCATCGCCAGGTTCTCCATCGACGGGAACGTCGCCTTCGGCGCGGTCGAGGGCGACAAGCAGGACGAGCTCGTCCTGGACATCATCAAGGGCATCCCGTTCACGGACTTCGAGCTCTCCGGCACGAAGGTGCCGCTGAGCAAGGTCAGGCTGCTGCCGCCGGTGCTCCCCAACAAGGTGGTGGCCTTCGGCCGCAACTACGCGGAGCACGCGAAGGAGCTGGGCAACGAGGTCCCGGACGCGCCGTTCGCCTTCTTCAAGCCCTCCACCTCGGTGATCGGCCCCGACGACGCGATCCAGTACCCGGCCTTCTCCCAGGAGCTGCACCACGAGGCCGAGCTGGCCGTGGTGATCGGCCGGATGTGCCGCGAGGTCCCGCGCGACCGCGTCAAGGACGTGATCTTCGGCTACACCTGCGCCAACGACGTCACCGCCCGCGACATCCAGAAGCGCGAGAAGCAGTGGGCGCGGGCCAAGGGCTTCGACACCTCCTGCCCGCTCGGCCCGTGGGTGGAGACCGGCCTGGACCTCGCCACCGCGTCCGACCTGACCGTCCAACTGACGGTCAACGGACAGCAGCGGCAGCTCGGCAGCACCAGCGAGATGATCCACTCGATCGAGGATCTCATCGTCAACATCACCGAGGCCATGACGCTGCTCCCCGGCGACGTGATCCTCACGGGCACCCCGGCAGGGGTCGGCCCCCTGGCTGTCGGCGACGAGGTCGCCGTCACCATCGAAGGCATCGGCACTCTCACCAACAAGGTTGTCAAGCGTGGCTAGCGCACCCGTACGCGTCCGTTTCTGCCCTTCGCCCACCGGTAACCCCCACGTGGGCCTGGTCCGCACCGCCCTGTTCAACTGGGCGTTCGCCCGGCACCACCAGGGAACCCTGGTCTTCCGTATCGAGGACACCGACGCGGCCCGCGACTCCGAGGAGTCCTACACCCAGCTGCTGGACTCGATGCGCTGGCTGGGCTTCGACTGGGACGAGGGCCCCGAGGTCGGCGGCCCGCACGCGCCCTACCGGCAGTCGCAGCGCATGGACCTCTACAAGGACGTCGCCGAGAAGCTGCTCGCCGCCGGCCACGCCTACCACTGCTACTGCTCCCAGGAGGAGCTGGACAGCCGCCGCGAGGCCGCCCGCGCCGCCGGCAAGCCCTCCGGCTACGACGGCCACTGCCGCGACCTGACCGCCGCGCAGGTCGAGGAGTACAAGGCCCAGGGCCGCGCCCCGATCGTGCGCTTCCGCATGCCCGACGAGACGATCACCTTCACGGACCTGGTCCGCGGCGAGCTGACCTTCACCCCGGAGAACGTCCCGGACTACGGCATCGTCCGCGCCAACGGGGCTCCCCTCTACACGCTCGTCAACCCGGTCGACGACGCCCTGATGGAGATCACCCACGTCCTGCGCGGCGAGGACCTGCTTTCCTCCACCCCCCGCCAGGTCGCCCTCTACAAGGCGCTGATCGAGCTGGGCATCGCCAAGGAGATCCCGTCCTTCGGCCACCTGCCGTACGTGATGGGCGAAGGCAACAAGAAGCTCTCCAAGCGCGACCCGGAGTCGTCCCTCAACCTGTACCGGGAGCGTGGCTTCCTCCCGGAGGGCCTGCTCAACTACCTCTCCCTGCTCGGCTGGTCGCTCTCGGCCGACCAGGACATCTTCGGCATGGACGAGATGGTCGCGGCCTTCGAGATCTCGGACGTCAACCCCAACCCGGCGCGCTTCGACCTCAAGAAGTGCGAGGCGATCAACGCCGACCACATCCGGCTGCTGGACGTGAAGGACTTCACCGAGCGCTGCGCCCCCTGGCTGAAGGCCCCGGTCGCCCCCTGGGCGCCGGAGGACTTCGACGCGGCCAAGTGGGAGGCCGTCGCCCCGCACGCCCAGACCCGGCTGAAGGTCCTCTCCGAGATCACCGACAACGTCGACTTCCTGTTCCTGCCGGAGCCGGTCTTCGACGAGGCGAGCTGGACCAAGGCGATGAAGGAGGGCTCGGACGCGTTGCTGCGCACGGCCCGGGAGAAGCTCGTCGCCGCCGACTGGACGTCCGCCGAGTCCCTGAAGGAGGCCGTCCTGGCCGCCGGCGAGGCCCACGGCCTCAAGCTCGGCAAGGCGCAGGCCCCGGTCCGGGTGGCCGTCACCGGCCGCACGGTGGGCCTCCCGCTCTTCGAGTCCCTGGAGATCCTGGGCCAGGAGAAGACGCTGGCCCGTATCGACGCGGCGCTGGCGCGGCTGGCGGCGTAACCCGCGCAACCCGTGCAGGGGGCGGTGTCCGGAGGTCCGGACGCCGCCCCCTGCGGCGTCTCACCGGAGAAGCCCCCCGGAGGGCGGGTGCGGCGGTACTGTCGGGTTCATGCCGGTCGTAGCAGTGCTCTGGGACGTGGACGACACCCTCTTCGATTACACGACCGCGGACCGGGAGGGCATGCGAGCGCACCTGGCCGCCGAGGGCCTGCTCGCCGGCTTCGGCACCCCGGAGCTCGCCCTGGCCCGGTGGCGGGAGGTCACCGACTCGCAGTGGGCCCGCTTCTCGGCGGGGGAGACGACCTTCCAGGGACAGCGCAGGGACCGGGTCCGGGTCTTCCTGGAGGCGCCGCTCAGCGACGCCGAGGCCGACAACTGGTTCGAGCGGTACATCGGGCACTACGAGACCGCCTGGGCCCTCTTCCCGGACGTCCTGCCGGTCCTGGACGCCCTCGGGGCCGACTACCGGCACGCGGTGCTCTCCAACTCCAGCCTCACCGTGCAGGAGCGCAAGCTGCGGGTGCTCGGCGTCCGCGACCGCTTCGAGACCGTCCTGTGCGCGGCGGAGCTCGGCATCTCCAAGCCGGATGCGGGCGCCTTCCACGCGGCCTGCGAGGCGCTGGAACTCGCCCCGCGGCAGGTCGCGTACGTCGGCGACCACCCGGAGATCGACGGACGGGGCGCGGCCGAGGCCGGGCTGCTGTCGGTGTGGATCGACCGTGACGGCGCGTGTACCGGCGGCGACGCGCAGGCCGGACCGCATCGGATCACCTCCCTCGCCGAACTTCCCGCGATCCTCGGCGCGGATACCCGTTTTGGAGCCCCGTCCACCTTCAGGTAATGTTCTTCCTGCGCCGCCGGAGAGCGGGCCGAAAGGCCCCGAAACCCGGGGGAGCGAACTAGAGCAAGATCCCTTCAGGGGATTGCGTTCCAGTGGCCTATGGTGTAATTGGCAGCACGACTGATTCTGGTTCAGTTAGTCTTGGTTCGAGTCCAGGTAGGCCAGCTCGCAGAGCTCATCTGCAAAGCCCCCGTTGTGTAGCGGCCTAGCACGCTGCCCTCTCAAGGCAGTAGCGCCGGTTCGAATCCGGTCGGGGGTACAGATCCTTCCCGCGAGGACAGTTCGGGTAGCTCCCGCTGCCCTCGACGCAGGATCGCTAGGGCCCCCGTTGTGTAGCGGCCTAGCACGCCGCCCTCTCAAGGCGGTAGCGCCGGTTCGAATCCGGTCGGGGGTACGCAGTTGGTCTAAACCACATTGGTCTATGGTGTAATTGGCAGCACGACTGATTCTGGTTCAGTTAGTCTTGGTTCGAGTCCAGGTAGACCAGCTCGGATCTGCGGAAACGTTAGATCCTCGCCCCCGTTGTGTAGCGGCCTAGCACGCCGCCCTCTCAAGGCGGTAGCGCCGGTTCGAATCCGGTCGGGGGTACGAG
>NZ_JBEOWS010000564.1:0-3924 GCF_040296125.1 Streptomyces sp. NPDC002265
CAACGCCGCCTGATCTGCACCGTCTGGCCCGGGCTGGTACTGGTGCCCCCACGCGGCGAGCGGGGCGGCACCGGGAGCCCTCCCACCCCGACCGGCTCAAGGAGGTATCCATGGCTGAACCCTTGTCGTTTCGGGCTGGCTCCACTGCCCTCGTACGCGCCGTCGCGCGGCCGGGCCTGCCCCCGTTCCCCCTCCCGGACTTCGACGACCGCTCCTTCGCGGCACCTGAACGGGCGGAGATCGTCACCAGCCGTCTTGCCTGGGTGCGGGCCGTGTGGGGTGACGCTGCTCTGGCTGAAGCCGTACGGCATGCCAGTCCGGTCCTCGCTGCCCAGACCGAGGCGCTGTGCATGTCCCCCGCTCCCAACAGCCGTGACGTACGCCGGGTCGGGCTTTCACTGGCGCGCTACCTTCTTCGCGCGGGGCACCGGGCCACGCCTTTCGGCCTGTTCGCAGGCGTTGCCACCGCTGCCTTCGGCGCCCCGGTCAAGGCGAGCTGGGGTGAGGGTCACGTGGCTGTCGCACGGGCCGGCGCGGAGTGGCTGTCCCGGCTGGTCGAGCAGTTGGAGAAGAGCGGGGAGCTGCTGCCGCTCCTGTCCGTCGCTGTCAGCAACACGTCCTTTGAACGCGACGGCCGCTTGATCGTCCCGTACCAGGACGACGGGACGTCCGGCCGGCCTCGAGCTGTCGAGGCGTCCATCGAACTGACGGCCCCGGTGAGGATCGTCCTCGGCGCGGCTGGTTCGCCTATACGGTTCGAGGCACTGGCCGAGAAGCTGACGGCGGAGTTTCCCTCGGTGCTGCCCGATCGGGTGCACGGGCTGCTGGCGGGGCTGATCCGACGGCGCGTGCTCATCACGAGCCTCCAGGCACCGGCTACTGAACCGGAAGCTCTCGGCCATGTCCTCGCGCAGCTCGATGGGGTCGAGGCCGGCTCCCTCGTGCCGCTCGCCCAGACGGTCCGGGAACTACGTGCCGTCCATGCTGGATTGCAGCACTGCGACTCCCCGGACGCCCGGGATGCCGTGGCGGCCCGGATGCGTGACCTGGTGCCGGGCCTGGTCCGCCATCCCCTCGCGCTCGACCTGCGCCTGGATGCCCACCTGACGCTCCCCGACAAAGTGGCGCGCGAGTCGGAGCGCGCCGCGACCGTGTTGACCCGGCTGAGCGCCCGCCCGTACGGCTCCCGGGCGTGGTCCGAGTACCACCAGCGGTTCTACGAGCGCTACGGCATCGGAACGATGGTGCCCCTGCTCGACGTTGTCGCCGACAGCGGCATCGGCTACCCCGACGGATACCCCGGCGCCCCGGCGGGTGAGCGCCGCCGTGTGTCTGCCCGCGATGACGTACTGGTGCGGCTCGCGCAGACCGCCGCACTCGACGGGCACGATGAGGTGGCACTCACCGATGAGTTGGTGGCCGCCTTGGACAGGGGGCCCGGGGAGCCGCGCGTGCCGCCGCATCTGGAGATCGGCGTACGACTGCACGCGACCAGCATGGAGGAGGCGCAGCGCGGCCGGTTCACCATCGAGGTCACGAGCGTGTCCCGCGGTGCCGGGGTGAGCACCGGTCGCTTCGCCGGCGTCCTCGGCTTTGCCGCGCGCGAGGCGCTGTGCGCAGAGCTGACGGAACTGCCCACGGCCGATGCCGGTACCGATCCTGCCCAGCTCTCCTTCCCTCCGCTGCTGGCAGACACCGCGCACGTCACCCGGACCCCCCGCGTTCTGCCGCTGGTCATCAGCCTGCAGGAGCACCGGGCCGCTTCCGCCGACGTGCTCACCCCGGCGGACCTGGCGGTGGCGTGCGACGGCCGCCGGATGTACCTGGCCGCTCCCGGTCTCGGCCGCCGTATCGAAGCCGCAGGCATGCACGCGCTGAACCTCACCGAGCACACGCCGCCGCTGGCCAGGTTCCTCACCGAGATCGCCCGCGCCCAGTGCGCCCAGGTGACGGTCTTCGACTGGGGCGCCGCCGCGGCGATGCCATTCCTGCCGAGACTGCGTTACGGCCGCATCGTGCTCACCCCGGCCCGTTGGCGGCTGGAGGCGTCCGAGCTGCCCGGCCGGGACCGTCCCGGCGCCGAATGGGACAGCGTGCTGTCCGCGTGGCGTGTGCGGCGGCGGTTGCCCCGGCACGTTCAGCTCGTCCAGGACGACCGGCTGCTCCCGCTGGACCTCGAGCAGGCCGCCTACCGGAGTCTGCTGCGCCGGCATCTCGACCGCACCCCTTACGCGGTGCTCACCGAGGCGGCTCCTGCGCAGTCGTACGGCTGGAGCGGAGGCCGCGCCCACGAGATCGTGGTCCCCCTCAAAGCAGCCCAGCCGCCCGGGTGGTCCGCGCTGCCCCAGCCGACCCCAGCCCGCACGCTCTCGCGGGCCCAGATGCAGACGCCTGCCTCCTCTTCGGTGCTGCTGGCCGCCCTGTACGGGGACCTGCGCCGTCAGGACGCCGTGCTGGCCCGGCACGTACCCGACCTCATCCGTCGGCTCGGCTTTCCGCCGTGGTGGTTCATCCGCTTCCGTGACCCCAAGCAGCACCTCCGCCTGCGCATCGCGCTTTCCCACCCGGACGACTTCGCCGGCATCGCCCGCATCGTGAGCGCGTGGGCCGACGAACTGCGCGCCACCGGACTGCTGGCAGACCTGCGCTACCCCACGTCCTACCGCGAAATGGGCCGCTGGGGCTCCGGTCCGGCCTGGGACGCGGCCGAGGGCGTGTTCCAGGCCGATTCCCGTACGGTTGTCGCGCAACTTGCCCAGCCATGGCGCCCACAGCAACGAACGCTCGTGGCCGCGCACACCCTCGCGATCTCCTCCGCGTTCCTCGGCAGCCCCGAGGCCGGTGCGCGCTGGCTGATCGACCACATCCCGCACAGCGCACCAGGGCCAGTTCCTCGGTCGCAGTTCGCTGAGGCTGTACGCCTGTCCGACCCGCGCGACGACTGGGCAGCGCTACGCGCGGCTCCCGGAGGGGAGGCGATCGTGACGGCGTGGGCCGATCGCGGGGCCGCGCTCGCCGCGTACCGCCAGCACCTGCCCGGGCCGCACACCGAGGGCATCGCCCTGGACGACGTACTGGCCTCCTTGCTGCACACGCACTTCGTGCGGCACGTCGCCGTGAACTTCCCCGAAGAGGACATCTGCCTCCACCTCGCCCGCGCCGCCGCTCTGGCCTTCACCGCCCGCTCCAGGAGGCGGCAGTGAACAACCACCCGGCGCTCACTGTGGCTGCGGACATCGCAGAGCGCCTCCGTCATCCTGACACTGCGCCTGGTGCCGCAACCACGGACGAAGCCCGGCAGCATCTGGCCTTCGGCCCGATCGGCATTGCCCTGCTGCACATCGAGCGTGCAGCAGCAGGACTTGGCCCCTGGCAGCGTGTGCACGACTGGCTTGCCGCCGCCACCCGCCAGCCATTCACCAGCGGAGCCGACAGCCACCCCTTCTACGGCGCTCCTGCACTGGCTCACGTCCTGGCCTGCGCCGCCGAACGCCTCCCCGGGGCCTACGAGCGCGACCTCGACCGGCTGGACCGACAAGTGGTCGGCGACGTAGAGCGGCGCCTGGAGGCCGCGCACCGCAGGATCGACGCCGGCCGGCTTCCGGCGCTCGCCGAGTTCGACGCGATCCGGGGCCTGACCGGATACGGCGGCTACCTCCTGCGCCGCGATGCGACCGGGCCGGCTTTGCGGGCCGTCCTCGACTACTGCGTCCGCCTGGTCGAACCGATCGACCACGACGACGACTCACTCCCGGGATGGTGGGCGCTCACCGGCCCTTCCGGGCGGCTGGACGACCGCTTCCCGGGCGGCCACGGCAACAACGGCATGGCCGACGAGAATCCGACGTCGACGGGCGACACGTCATCGGTCGCGCTAGCCAGCAGACGCTCCGCCTGGGCTCGTAGCGCCACTTCACTCTTCGC
>NZ_JBEOWS010000565.1:0-3917 GCF_040296125.1 Streptomyces sp. NPDC002265
TCGGCCGTGACGGTCACGGGCCCGGCGCCACCCGCGGTTCGCGAGCCCGCAAGGGGCGTTCGACCCGCCCTGCGTACAATTTGGACTCGAACGACGTTCGCGATGCGACGTCCTCCTCCCACGAAGGAGCGTGCCCGTGCCGGGACAGCGATCCATCAGCGAGGCCGAGAAGCTGGCCCAGGCCAAGCTCGGCGGCATTCGCGTCCACCGTGAACAGATGGCCGTCGTCGCGAACATCTACCGCGCGGCCTCCGCGGTGCGCCAGCACCTGGAGAACTCGGTGCTGCGCGGCCAGGACCTGACCTGGACGGCGTTCGTGGTGCTGTGGGTGGTCTGGATCTGGGGTGAGTCGGAGACCCGGCACGTGGCCGAGGAGGCGGGAATCTCCAAGGGGACCCTGACCGGGGTGGTGCGCACCCTGGAGGGCCGCGGGCTGGTCAGCCGGGCGGGTCACCCCTCCGACGGAAGACTCGTGCTGCTCAGCCTCACGGACGACGGGGAGGCGCTGATGCAGCGGCTGTTCCCGCAGTTCAACGAGGAGGAGGCGTTCGTGACCTCGCGGCTCGACGCCGACGAGTGCCGGACCGTCGCGGACGGCCTGCGCCAGGTGGTGCTTCAGGTCGAGGAGTCGGGCGAGGAGCGACGCCTCGCCCTTCTCGACGGTGCCGAGCCGGCCCCGCGCCGCAGCGGACGCCGTCCGAAGGCCTGAACGGCAGCCGCGGCGGAGGCAGTCGGAAGGCCTGAACGGCAGCCGCGGCGGAGGCAGTCGGAAGGCCTGGAACGGCCTCCGCGGCGGACGCGGTCCGAAGGCCTGAACGGCAGGCGGACGGCGGGGCGTCAGGCACGCCCCGCGCGGGCGGCGGCCACGAGAGCCCCGAAGAGGCCCTGTTGCGCGGGGTCTTCGTGCGCGGTGTCCTCGGGGTGCCACTGAACGGCGGTGAACCACCCGGCGGAGCCGGGGAGTTCGAGTCCCTCCACGCTGCCGTCCGCGGCCCGTGCCGTGACGGCGAGTCCGTCGCCCAGGCGGTCCACCCGCTGGTGGTGGTAGCAGGAGGCCTCGGCCTTGTCGGCGCCGACGGCCTGTTCGAGCAGGGTGCCGCGCTGCACGGCCACCGGGTGCACCAGGTGCCGGTGCTCCTTCTCCGGTCCGCCCATGTCCTGTTCCAGGGTGCCGCCCAGGGCGACATTGACGACCTGGAGTCCCCGGCAGATCGCCAGCAGCGGCAGGCCCGCCTCCAGCGCGCGGCGGGCGACCTCCAGGTCGAAGGCGTCCTGGACGTCGTCGACGTCGTACACCGCGTCATGGGTGTCGGTGGCGCCGTAGCGGTGCGGGGCGAGGTCGCCGCCGCCGGGCAGCAGGACCCCGTCGAAGCGGCCGAGGCGGGCCGCGACGTCCGTGGCGGCGGGGTGGACGCTCACCGGCTCGCCGCCGGCCCGCCACACGGCCTCCACCAGGGCGCGGGCGTTGACCTCGGCGGCGTAGCGCAGCGCGGAGGTGGTCGCGGAGAAGCGGGCGGGGATCGCGATGAGCGGTCGTACGGGTGCGGTCACAGCTGGATCCAGGTGGTCTTGAGTTCGGTGTACTTCTCCAGGGCGTGCACGGACTTGTCGCGGCCGTTTCCGGACTGCTTCATGCCGCCGAAGGGAACACTGAGGTCGCCCTCCTCGTAGCAGTTGACCCAGACGGTGCCGGCCTTCAGGGCGCGCGAGACCCGGTGCGCGGTGGACAGGTCGGAGGTCCACAGGCCCGCCGCGAGCCCGTACTCGGTGGCGTTGGCCAGGGCCACCGCCTCGTCGAGGTCGTCGAAGGTCAGCACCGACAGGACGGGCCCGAAGATCTCCTCGCGGGACAGCCGCATGCCGGGCTCCACCCGGTCGAAGACGGTGGGCCGCAGATAGCTGCCGCCGGTCTCGGTGAGTGTGCGTTCGCCGCCTGCGCGCAGCCGGGCGCCCTCGGCGAGTCCCGTGCCGACGTGGTCGAGGACCCGGCCGAGGTGCCCCGAGCTCACCAGGGCGCCCATCTCGGTGGCGGGGTCGAGGGGGTCGCCGACGCGCAGTGCGTCCGCTCGCGCCACGATGGCGTCGGTGACCTGGTCGGCGACGGAGGAGTGGACCAGCAGCCGGGAGGGGGCGGTGCACATCTCGCCCTGGTTGAAGAAGATGCCCCAGGTGGCGGTGGCGGCCGCCTTCGCCAGATCGGGGGCGTCGGGCAGGATGATGTTGGGCGACTTGCCGCCCAGTTCGAGCCAGACCCGCTTGAGGTTGGAGTCCGCGGCGTAGTGCAGGAAGTGGCGGCCGACGGCCGTCGAGCCGGTGAAGGCGAGTACGTCGACGTCCGGGTGCAGACCGAGGGCGCGCCCGGCCACCGGCCCGTTGCCGGCCACGACGTTGAGCGCGCCCGGGGGCAGTCCGGCCTCGGTGGCGATCCGGCCCAGGAGCAGCGCGGACAGCGGGGAGTTCTCGGAGGGCTTGAGGACGACCGTGCAGCCCGCGGCGAGCGCCGGGGCGACCTTCCAGCCGGCCAGCGTCAGCGGGAAGTTCCAGGGCACGACCGCGCCGACCACACCGGTCGCCTCCCGGGTGACGAGGGCGAGGGCGTCCTGCGGGGTCTGGGGGGACTGGTCGGTGAGCTTGTCGGCGAGCTGGCCGTACCAGCGGAAGGTGGCGATGACCGCGCGCAGTTCGATGGCGTGGGCCTCGGTGACCGGCTTGCCCATCTCCAGGCTCACGGTGAGCGCCAGTTCCTCGCGCCGCTCCTCGAGCAGGTCGGCGATCCGCAGCAGCACCCGGCCGCGTTCGGCGGGGGCCAGCCGCGGCCACGGCCCGGTGTCGAAGGCGCGCCGGGCGGCCGCGACGGCCGCGTCCACCTCGGCGGTGCCGCCGTCGGCGACCTCGGCCAGGATCCGGCCGTCCCGCGGGGAGACGACGGTGAAGGTCGCTCCGCTTCCGGGCTCGTCGGCGCCGTCGATGTGATGGGCGCCCGAGACCTTCCAGGACTCGGCGCGGCGCAGCCACTCCTCGTGGGTGATGTCCGGCATTCGGGAGACCTCCACAATCTGGTTTGGATTCAAACGATACGATCGCCGGACGAGCCGCCGCAAGAGCGTGGCGGCAGCTCACGGGATCGGGCCGGCCGCGATGCCGGACCAGGTGAAGGAGTGTTCAACGTGCGCGCACTCGTCGTTCTGCACGACCATGTGACGGAGCCGGGACTGGTCGGGGCCCGCCTCGCCGAGCGGGGTTACGAGCTCACCACGGTGACCGTCGTACCCGAGGACCGGCATCACTCGCCCGACGTGCGGTTCGACTTCCCCGATGCGCAGGGCTGGGACCTGATCGTGTCGCTCGGCGCCCCCTGGTCGGTCTACGACCGGTCCGCGGTGGGCGGCTGGATCGGCGGCGAGCTCGCCCTGCTGCGCGAGGCCCACGGGCTCGGCGTCCCCGTCCTGGGCGTCTGCTTCGGCGCCCAGGCGCTCGCCACGGCCCTCGGGGGTTCGGTGGCCGCCGCCGCCCGACCCGAGATCGGCTGGGTGGAGGTCGACACGGACGACGCCTCCCTGGTGCCGGCCGGCCCGTGGTTCCAGTGGCACTTCGACCACTGCCTCCTGCCCGACGGCGCCGAGGAGCTGGCCCGTACCGAGGTGTGCGCACAGGCCTTCCGGGTGGGGCGCTCGCTCGGCGTGCAGTTCCACCCGGAGATCACCACGTCGATGGTGCGCGGCTGGATCGACCTCGGCGGACGGGAGCAGTGCCTGCGCGAGGGCGTCGACCCGGACGAGCTGCTCACCCGCAGCCACGCCATGCAGGAGCAGGCGCGGGTGAACGCCCGTCATCTCGTCGACGCCTTCCTGGAACGGGTGGCGGGCGCCGAACGCTGACGAATACGCCCCCCTGCGCATCCGGAGGCGCGTCCGGAT
>NZ_JBEOWS010000566.1:0-3895 GCF_040296125.1 Streptomyces sp. NPDC002265
GGCGCACCGACCGTGCGCCCCGGGGGCCTTCGCCGTGCGGCGGGCGCGGCGGGCACGGACGCGAGCACGGTCACGGTCACGGATTGGTTCAGACCTCTTGTGGGGGTGTCCGTGATGTCCCTAGCCTCAGCGGTGTTGTGCATTGCGAAACCTTCGTTGCGTATGTTGCAACGCCCGCCGAAGGGTCCATCGTGAAACCGCCCGCCCGCAGTGCCGGTCCGTGCGGCCCGGCACACCGCGGCCGGGCCGCGGGAATTCGGCCGCGGCTTCCGCGGGGGCCGGGGCCGGTCGCTTTTTCCCGCCCCGATCGCCGTGATCGCATTCCGGGACCCGGCGACCTGATTCCGTCTCCGCTCGCGCGTCGGCGCCCGCTTCCGGTTCCCGGTCCGTCCGCGCTGCCGGGCCGGGTCGCCGGGCATCGGCACTCGGGTCCGCGCGAGCGCCGGGAACAGCCCCGGAACGGCCCGGGAACAGCCCCGGAACGGCCCGGGAACAGCCCCGGAACAGCCCCGGAACGGTCGCGGAAAGCCGTGCGGAGAGCCCGGCGGGGACCGCGTTCATCCATGCGGCGAACCCTGTCGGATTCGCCCGGCGGGCCCTCTTCCCGCCCGCCGGGCCGGATGCCCGGGCGGCTTCGGCAATGCCGGCGATTCCGGTGCCGATCTTCCTCGGATCTCTCCTGGATCTTCCTCGTACTCGTGCAGCGACGACCGGTCCCCGGACCGGGCGGAGCGGTAAAGGACTGATGTGACAGACGTGATGGGACTTATTCCGGCGCCCCGGCACATTTCCCGGAACCCCTCGGGCCGCCGGCGGCTCGGCAGGGCGACGCGCCTGGTCGCGGGACCCGGCACCGAGGGTGTCGCGCGCTGGCTGCGGGCTACGGTCGGGGCGGCGACCGGCCTGCCCCTCGCGGAGGGCGGGGGCGCGGACCACGCCGGGGACCGGATCGTGCTGAGCATCGATCCGGCACTGCCCCCGGAGGACTATCGCCTGGTCGTCGACGGCCCGCAGTGCCGTATCCAGGGCGGTAGCGCGGCCGGCGTCCTGTGGGGTGCGCAGACCCTCCGCCAGCTTCTGGGGCCCGACGCGTTCCGCCGGGCCCCGATGCGGCCGGAGCGGGAGTGGGAGCTCGCGGCGGTCACCGTCGAGGACGGCCCCCGCTTCCGCTGGCGCGGACTCATGCTCGACGTGGCCCGGCACTTCATGCCCAAGGAAGGCGTGCTGCGTTATCTCGATCTGATGGCCGCCCACAAACTCAACGTCTTCCACTTCCACCTGACGGACGATCAGGGCTGGCGTGTAGAGATCAAGAAGTATCCGAAGCTGACGGAGACCGGTTCCTGGCGCGCACGCACGAAATTCGGTCACCGGGCCTCCCCGCTGTGGGAGGAGAAGCCGCACGGTGGCCACTACACGCAGGACGACATCCGGGAGATCGTCGCCTACGCCGCCGAGCGGCATATCACCGTCGTCCCCGAAATCGACGTACCGGGACACTCGCAGGCCGCCATCGCCGCGTATCCGGAACTCGGCAACACCGATGTCGTCGACACGTCCGCCCTCACGGTCTGGGACAACTGGGGGATCTCTCCGAACGTACTCGCCCCCACCGACAACACACTGCGCTTCTACGAGGGGGTGTTCGAGGAACTGCTCGAACTGTTCCCGTCGGAGTTCGTACACGTCGGCGGTGACGAATGTCTCAAGGACCAGTGGCGGCAGTCGCCCACCGCGCAGGCCCGCATCGGCGAACTCGGACTCGCCGACGAGGACGGGCTCCAGGCCTGGTTCGTCGGGCACTTCGCCGACTGGCTCGCCGCGCGCGGACGCCGGCTCATCGGCTGGGACGAGATCCTGGAGGGCGGCCTGGCGCCGGGCGCGGCCGTGTCCTCGTGGCGGGGCTACGCGGGCGGCGTCGCCGCCGCACGGGCGGGCCACGACGTCGTCATGTGCCCCGAGCAGCAGGTCTACCTGGACTACCGGCAGCACGCCGGACCGGACGAGCCCGTCCCGATCGGATATGTCCGCACCCTCGAGGACGTCTACCGCTTCGAACCCGTTCCGCAGGAGCTGACGCCGGAGCAGGCGCGGCACGTGCTGGGCACCCAGGCCAACGTGTGGACCGAGGCGATGGAGGACCACGCCCGGGTGGATTACCAGGCGTTCCCGCGGCTCGCGGCGTTCGCCGAGGTCGCCTGGGGCCGGCTGCCCGCCCCGGCGGACCGGGACTTCGCCGGCTTCGAGCGGCGCATGGCCGTCCACTACCGGCGGCTGGACGCCCTCGGCATCGCCTACCGGCCGCCCGCCGGTCCGCACCCCTGGCAGCGGCGCCCCGGCGTCGCCGGACGTCCGCTCGACGGGCCGCCCCCGAGCCGTTAGCGCCGACGGCGGGCCGGCTCGGGCGCGGGCCGCCCCGAGCCGGTGGCGCCGGCCGGCAGGCGGGGGCGGGCGCGGGGCGCGCCGAACAGGTCACGGAAAAGCCGCGCAAGAGTCACCGAAGAGTGTCAATCGGCATGCACCGGAGATCCCGTACGAAACCAGGCCATCCCCCCGGTGAGGTGGGCGAATGCCTCCTAGCGGACCCCTGCGTTCGGGCCCTGCGAAGATGTGCCAGAGTTGCCACGTCCGCCCTGTCAGCACGTACCGTACGGCAGCACAGGTGGGACCAGGTGGGACCCAAGTGGGGCAGCGGGAAGGGGCAGCCGGTTTGACCACGCACGCACCGCAGGCGGCGCAGGCCGTGACGCTGCCCACGACGTTGGACGAGGCCGTGGCGGCGCTCTCCGCCATGCCCACGGCCGTGCCCGTCGCAGGCGGCACCGACCTCATGGCCGCCGTGAACTCCGGCCAGCTCAGGCCGGCCGCCCTGGTCGGCCTCGGCCGCATCAGCGAGATCCGCGGCTGGCAGTACCAGGACGGGCACGCCCTGCTCGGCGCGGGTCTGACCCACGCCCGGATGGGCCGCCCCGACTT
Organism: Streptomyces sp. NPDC002265; assembly: GCF_040296125.1. Taxonomy (NCBI): domain Bacteria; kingdom Bacillati; phylum Actinomycetota; class Actinomycetes; order Kitasatosporales; family Streptomycetaceae; genus Streptomyces; species Streptomyces sp. NPDC002265. Next base: position 2,977 of record NZ_JBEOWS010000566.1, read on the forward strand.
CGCCGCCCTGATCCCGGCGCTCGCCGCCGCGGCGCGCGCCGCGGGCCCGCCGCACATCCGCAACGCGGGCACCCTCGGCGGCAACATCGCCTCGGCCTCGCCCACCGGCGACGCGCTGCCGGTGCTCGCCGCCCTGGAGGCGACGCTGATCATCGCCGGCCCCGGCGGGGCGCGCCGCGAGATGCCCGTGTCGCACCTGCTGGCGGGCATGGAGATGCTGCGCGCCGGCGAACTCATCGGCTACGTGCGCGTGCCGCTGCTGCACGCCCCGCAGGTCTTCCTGAAGGCCACCGGCCGCACCGGCCCGGGCCGCGCCACCGCGTCCGTCGCACTGGTCCTGGACCCGGCCCGGCGCGGTGTCAGGTGTGCCGTCGGAGCCATAGCGCCGATGCCGCTGCGGCCCCTGGAGGCCGAGCAGTGGGTCGCCCGGCTCATCGACTGGGACAACAACCGCACGATCGTCCCGGAGGCGCTGCACGCCTTCGGCGAGTACGTTGCCGCGGCCTGCATCCCGGACCCGGCGCCGGAGGCGGACGGTTCCGTGCCGCAGCTTCCGCCCGCCGTACTGCACCTGCGGCGCACCGTCGCCGCGCTGGCCCGACGAGCACTGGGGAGGGCGCTGTCATGAGCGACGACCAGCACGGACAGGACACCCCCCGGGGCGGTGGCCGCTGGGACCCGCTGCCCCAGGGCGACTACGACGACGGGGCCACCGCCTTCGTGAAGCTGCCCGAGGGCGGCATCGAGGCCCTGCTGGCCGGGCGTGGCGACAGCCCGCTGGCCGCGCCCGGCCACGGTTACGTCCCGCCGCAGATCTCGGCCACGTCCCCGGACGCGCCGACCGACCCGGCCGCCAGCGGCGGCTGGGCGGCGCCCGCGGACGCCGGACGCTGGCCCGAGCCCGACGCCATGCCCCAGC
>NZ_JBEOWS010000567.1:0-3886 GCF_040296125.1 Streptomyces sp. NPDC002265
GCCGCCCGGAATCAGCGGATCCTTCTCTCTTCGCATGACCTGGAGGCGGGCCGTCAAACCTGCCGTTCCGGGGCGGAGACCCCGTCATCGACGGGCCCATCGGGGGTAGTCGGGTGCCATGACGGATGTTGTGGACTCGGACGAGCTGGTGCGCCGTATGCAGCGGGCCAGGACCTGTGCCCAGCAGGAGGCGCGGCTCTGGCAGGCGCGGTGCGGGGACCTGAGGGCGACCGATCCGGACGGGGCCCGCGAGGCGGCCGTGCGGACGCTGGCCTACGAGGCGGTGATCAGGGTGATGGACGAGATCCTCACCCCCGGCAGGCATCGCGGCGAGGACGGCAAGTGAAACCGGTCACGCAACCCGGTTTCCGGTGCGGAGACCCTTAGCAGATGGTTTACCATTCACCTATACGCGGTGACGGAGTCGACCGTACCGTCCTCCGTGTACCACCGCGTTGAAGCCCTGGCTGGTTTCCCCCGTCCAGCCAGGGCTTTTTCATGCCCGGACGGGTCTGCGCCACCCTCCCCGGGTTGAACGGCGAGGGACTGGGTAACTGCCTCTACCACCCCCACCCACGCGTCGGGCCGACGACCACGGGTGCCCACCCCGCCGAGGTGCCCGAGCTGTCGGCAGCGGCTGAAATGGGGCTTAGGGGAAGACACCGCCGACGGTGACATTCCGCCGCGCGGCCGCCCTCCCTCCACTTCGCCGGCGAGGAGCCCCGCTCATGACCAAAGCGACAAAACTCCTGACCGCCTTGCCCCAGCCGCAGCGCGAGCGCCTGATGTCACTCGCCCGGGAGGTCTCCTTCCCCGAGGACACCCGCATCTTCGAGTCCGGCGGCACGGCCGACCGGTTCTGGGTGATCCGCTCGGGCGCCGTCTCCCTGGACCAGCAGGTCACGACCGCACAGCGGGTGACCGTGGCCACGCTGGGGGCGGGCGACCTGCTCGGCTGGTCCTGGCTGTTCCCGCCGTACCTGTGGGACTTCGGAGCGGAGGCCTTCAGCCCCGTACGCGCCTACGAGTTCGACGCGCAGCCCGTACGGGAGCTGTGCGACGAGGACGCCCAGCTCGGGCTGATACTGATCCGGACGGTCGCGGAGATCCTCGCCCACCGGCTGGAGATGACCCGCACCAAACTCACGGAGCAGTACGCGCTGCGCCGGCGCAGCGCCCTGTAGTCCACGGCGGTCCGGCAGCCGCGCGGCCCCACGCTCCCGCGGTCCCGCGCTCCCGCGGTCCGTGCTGCCGCAGGGCCGCGGGGGTACGGGGGTGCCGAGCGTCAGATGCGGTAGCGGCGCAGGGCGGGTGCCGCGGCCGCCAGGCCCAGCATCAGCACGACGACCAGCAGACCGCCGCCGGCGACGGCCGCGTGGGGGCCGAACGCCGCACCGGCCGTGCCGTGCAGCACATCGGCGACGCGCGGTCCGCCCGCGACCACGACGGTGAAGACGCCCTGCATCCGGCCGCGCATCTCGTCGGTGGCCGCGGACAGCAGGATCGCCCCACGGAAGACCATGGAGACCATGTCGGCGACCCCGGCGGCGGCCAGGAACACCACCGCGAACCACAGGTTGCGGCTCAGCCCGAAGCCCGTGACGGCAGCGCCCCAGGCGACCACGGAACCGATCACCATCCAGCCGTGCCGGCGGGCCCGGGAGAAGGCGCCGGAGAACAGCCCGCCGGCCACCGCGCCGACCGGGATCGCGGCGAACAGCAGTCCGAGCGCGAGACCCTCGCCCCAGGGCGCGAAGTTCTCCGCGGCGAGCTGCGGGAAGAGGGCGCGGGGCATGCCGAAGACCATCGCGATGATGTCGGCCAGGAAGGACAGCAGCAGCACCTTGTGCGCGGAGAGGTAGCGGAAACCGGCGGCGATCTCGCGCACCCCCGCGCGGCGCGCCACGGCGGCCTGCGGCGGCAGCGCGGGCAGCCGCAGGACCGCCCACACCGTGACGCACAGCGCCAGCGCGTCGACGAGATACAGCTCGGGAAGCCCGATGACGGGAATCAGGACGCCCGCCAGCAGCGGTCCGACCACCTGGCCGGTCTGCATCACGGTCGAGCCGAGGGCGTTCGCGGCGGGCAGCTCGTCGGCGGGGACCAGCCGCGCGATGGAGGCGTTGCGGGCCGGGGCGTTGAGCCCCCAGAACGCCTGCTGCACGGCGAGCAGGACCATCAGCGCGGCCACCGAGTCGAGTCCGACGGCGGCCTGGACCCAGAACAGCACCGAGGTGACGGCTATGCCGACGTTGGTGATCAGCAGCAGCTTGCGCCGGTCCACCGTGTCGGCGACCGCGCCGCCCCACAGTGCGAACACGATCAGCGGCAGCAGGCCGGCGAGGCTCGCGGCCCCGACCCAGGCCGAGGAGCCGGTGATGTCGTAGATCTGCTTGGGCACGGCGACCGCGGTGAGCTGGCTGCCGACCGCCGTGACGATCGTCGACGACCACAGCCGGCGGTAGGCCGGGCGGCGCAGGGGGCGGGTGTCCATGGCCCAGCGCCGCCAGCCGCGCCGGGGCGGCGCCGGGGCGGCGGTGGGTGACTCGGTACTGCTCTCGCTGGTGTCCACGGGCTTCCTGGTTGCTCGATACATCTTTCTGCCGGGGATCACTATCGCAGCACCTGCTGTGCCCGCGGGCCGCGGTCCGCGGTCCGGATCAGACCGCCGCCAGCCGGGCCGCCGCGCTGTCCAGCAGCATCTCCAGCGCGGTGGGGTAGGCGCTGTCGACCATGCGGGCCGCCAGCAGCGGCGCGGCCTCCGCGATGCGCGGGTGGGTGGTGGCGGGCAGCCGCCCGTAGGTCGAGCGCCACTTGTCCTCGTCGGCGCGCAGCGTGGCCCGCGGCAGGGCCAGCGAGGCCGCGTCGAGGGCCGCGAAGGCGAGGGTCTGGTCGATGAAGGCGTGGTAGATGCGGACCGTGTCCGGCAGCGGGAAGCCCGCGGTGCGCAGGATGTCCAGTACGGCCTCGTCGGCGGCCAGTTCATGGGTGCGGCCGGTGACCCGGCTCGCGGTGAGCAGGGCCGCCTGCGGATGGGCGACGTACGCCGCGTGGATGCGCAGCCCGACGGCGTGCAGGTCCGTCCGCCACTGCCCGGTGGGCCGCCAGCCCCGCAGGGCCTGTCCGATGAGGGCGTCGCCGATGGCCAGGGTCAGCTCGTCCATGCCGCGGAAGTACCGGTAGAGCGTGCTCGGGTCGCAGTCCAGCGCCAGGCCGAGACGGCGGGCGCTGAGTCCGGTGCTGCCGTGTTCGGCCAGCATCCGCAGCGCCGTGTCGACGATCAGCCGCTCCGAGAGCACGGTGCCACTCCTGGTGGGCCGGCGCCGGCGCCGCTTGTCCTCGGGCACCACCGGTTTGGGCATCGCCGCCTCCTCGACCGCTTCCCGCCCGGCCGCTTCCCCGCCCGGCCGCTCTTATGCCAACGCCATTGACCTTACGACGGCGGAAGGCGTTGTATCACCGGCGGGGCCCCACTTCTTTCGTTCACCCGACTCGACCGACTCGACCGACTCGACCTCGTCGACCCGTTCGAACTGTTCGACCTGTTCGACCGATCCGACCCGTTCGACCTCTTCGACCGGTGCGACCCGGTCCGACCCGGTCGACGGATCAGCCGTGTCACCGAGTCGGCCACTTCATCCGAGAAGGAGTCCTCGTCATGCGTGTTCTGCTTGTGGGAGCCGGCGGTGTGGGCACCGCGATCACCCGGATCGCGGCCCGGCGGTCGTTCTTCGAGGCGATGGTGGTGGCCGACCACGACCCGGCGCGGTCCGAGGCCGGCCGCCCCGCCCTCGGCCCCGACCGGACCTGGTTGCGGGGCCAACGCCGGCACCCGGACGAAGACGATGGGGTGGTGGGCCGGCTGCGGCGGTTAGCCAGGGACGTG
>NZ_JBEOWS010000568.1:0-3862 GCF_040296125.1 Streptomyces sp. NPDC002265
CCGGTCGAGCTCTTCGGCGGGGTGCGCTTCCCCGCCATCGGCGAACTGCCCTACCTGCTCACCCTCACCGGACACGGCTTCTACTGGTTCCGGCTCGCCCGAGTCGCACCCCGCACCGGCCGACAACTGTGAGCGTGCGCCGAGGAAAGGACGCGTCACCATGCCGAAGACCGCATATCTCCACCCGATCACTGCCGACGGCATCCAGCCGATGGCATCGCTCGGCGGACTGTTGCGGGAGTGGCTGCCGCGGCAGCGCTGGTTCGCAGGCAAGGACCGGCCCCTGACCGACCTCCGGCTGCTGTCGATGACCGAGCTGTTCCCGGGTTGTCTGCATCTGCTCGTCCAGACCGGCCAGAACGGGGTCCCCGCACCCGGCGACACCACCCCGGCCGGGGACTGCTACCAGTTGCTGCTGGGCATCCAGGAACACCTCTCGCCCCGGCTCGGGCGGGCGCTGATCGGCCGGGCGGACTTCGGTCCGCTGGCCGGTCTGGCGGTCTACGACGCCCTCCAGGACCCCCGTTCGACGCATCTGCTGCTGGAGCGGCTGCGTCACCCGGGCACCCTGGGCCCGCTGCGGTTCGAGTCCGACGCGTCCGTGCCGGTGCCGGCCGGGCTGCCGCCGCGGCTGCTGGACGCCGAGCAGTCCAACTCGTCGGTGGTGTACGGCGACGCGTTCATCCTGAAGCTGTTCCGGCGCATCCAGCCCGGGATCAACCCCGATCTGGAGGTGCCGGTGGCGCTGGCCGGGCAGGGCTGCGGGCGGGTGCCCGCGCCGGTGGCCTGGTTCCGCACCATGCATCCGCAGGAGGCGACACTCGGGGTGCTCCAGCCGTTCCTGCCCGGCGCCTCCGACGGCTGGGCGCTCGCCCTGCGCGCGCTCGCCACCGGCGACACCTTCACGGCGGAGGCGCACGAGCTGGGCCGGGCGACGGCGGAGGTGCACCTGGCGCTGGCCTCGGCCCTGCCGTCGTGCGCCCACACCGACAACGACCTGACGGCGGCCGCGATGACCGAGCGTCTGGAGTCCGCCGCGCACCACGTCCCGGCCCTGCGGCCGTTCGTCGGCGCCCTGCGCACCGCGTTCACCGCGCTCGCCACCTGCGACCCCGGTCCCCCGGTCCAGCGCATCCACGGCGACCTGCACCTGGGGCAGGTGCTGCGCGCCGGGCGCGACTGGTTCGTCATCGACTTCGAGGGCGAACCGTCGCGTCCGCTGGCGGAACGGCGCAGCGCGCACTCCCCGGTGCGCGACATCGCGGGCATGCTGCGTTCCTTCGACTACGCCGCCCGTCAGCGCCACCCCTGGCGACCGGAGTGGGCCCGGCGCTGCCGGGAGGCCTTCTGCGCGGGCTACGCCGACCGGGCGGGCTGGGACCCGCGCAAGAAACACGCCCTGCTGCGCGCCTACGAGACGGACAGGGCCGTCTACGAAGTCCTGTACGAGGCCCGGCACCGCCCGGACTGGATGCCCGTACCTATGGCGGCGATCGAGCGTCTCGCCGTGAGAGGAGCCTGACACCGTGGCACTGCGAGAGACCTCGCCCCCCGAGTCGGCCGGACCGGTTCCGCCGACGGTCCTGACCCTGGATCCGCAGGAGCGCCGGCGCCTGCTGTCGGGGGAGCACCACGACCCGCATGCGCTGCTCGGCGCCCACCCGGTGACGGGCGGAGTCCTCTTCCGGGTGCTGCGCCCGTTCGCCCGCTCGGTCACCGTCGTGGCGGACGGCACGCGCGGCGCCCTGGTCTCGGAGGGCGACGGCCTCTTCTGCGCCGTACTGCCGTTCGACGCGATCCCGGAGTACACGCTGCTGGTGGCGTACGACGACGCGGAGTACGAGGTCCACGACCCCTACCGCTTCCTGCCGTCGCTGGGCGACTTCGACCTGCACCTGATCCGGGAGGGCCGGCACGAGCAGTTGTGGAAGGCGCTCGGCGCCGAGCCGATGACCCACCAGGGCGTGGCCGGCACCCGTTTCACCGTCTGGGCGCCGAACGCCCGGGGAGTGCGGGTGGCCGGGGACTTCACCTTCTGGGACGGCACCCAGTACCCGATGCGCTCCCTGGGCGCGGCCGGGGTGTGGGAGCTGTTCCTGCCGGGCATCGGCGAGGGCGCGCGGTACAAGTTCGAGATCACCTCCCGGCACGGGGACCGGTTCCTCAAGGCCGACCCGATGGCCCGACGTACGGAGGTGCCGCCCGACACGGCGTCGATCGTGACCGCCTCGCACTACGAGTGGGGCGACGCCGACTGGCTGGCGCGCCGCGGTGACACCCCGGTGCACGAGGCGCCGTTCTCCGTCTACGAGGTGCACCTGCCCTCCTGGCGGTCGGGGGCGACGTACCGCGAGCTGGCCGAGGAGCTCCCGGCGTACGTCCGGGACCTGGGGTTCACCCATGTCGAGCTGATGCCGGTGGCCGAGCACCCCTTCGGCGGCTCCTGGGGCTACCAGGTCACCGGTTTCTACGCACCGACGTCCCGGCTCGGCTCGCCGGACGACTTCCGGTACCTGGTGGACGCGCTGCACCGGGCCGGCCTCGGCGTGATCATGGACTGGGTGCCGGCGCACTTCCCCAAGGACGACTGGGCGCTGGCCCGGTTCGACGGGGAGCCGCTGTACGAGCCCGGTGACTGGCGGCGCGCGGAGCATCCGGACTGGGGGACCTACGAGTTCGACTACGCGCGCATCGAGGTGCGCAACTTCCTGGTCGCCAACGCGGTGTACTGGTGCGAGGAGTTCCACATCGACGGGCTGCGGGTGGACGCGGTCGCCTCGATGCTCTACCTCGACTACTCCCGGGACTCCGGCCAGTGGGAGCCCAACGTCTTCGGCGGCAACGAGGACCTGGCGGCGAAGGCGTTCCTCCAGGAGATGAACGCGACGGTCTACCGGCGGGTGCCGGGCGTCGTCACCATCGCGGAGGAGTCCACCGCCTGGGACGGGGTGACCCGGCCCACCGACGGCGGCGGTCTCGGCTTCGGGCTGAAGTGGAACATGGGGTGGATGCACGACTCGCTGGAGTACATGAGCCACGAGCCGGTGCACCGCAAGTACCACCACAACGAGATGACCTTCTCGATGGTGTACGCCTACAGCGAGAACTACGTCCTGCCCATCTCGCACGACGAGGTGGTGCACGGTAAGCAGGCGCTGGTGGCGAAGATGCCCGGCGACTGGTGGCAGCAGCGCGCGAACCACCGTGCCTACCTCGGTTTCATGTGGGCCCATCCCGGCAAGCAACTCCTTTTCATGGGGCAGGAGTTCGCCCAGGGCGGGGAGTGGTCGCAGGAGCACGGCCCGGACTGGTGGCTGCTGGACCCGGCCTACGCGGCGGGGGCCGACCACCGCGGTGTGCGCGACCTCGTGCGCGATCTCAACGCCGTCTACCGGGACACCCCCGCGCTCTGGCAGCGCGACACCCGGCCCGAGGGCTTCCGCTGGGTGGCCGGGGACGCCGCCGACGACAACGTGTTCGCGTTCCTGCGGTTCGCCGCGGACGGCAGCCCGCTGCTGGCCGTGTGCAACTTCTCCCCCGTCGTCCGGCACGACTACGAGCTGTGGGTCCCGGACTCGGTCGACGCCTGGCAGGAGACCCTGAACACCGATGCGGCGCGCTACGGCGGCAGCGATGTCGTCCAGCCCGAACCGGTCAAGCAGCTGGACGGCCGGATCACGCTCACGCTGCCGCCGCTGGCGACGGTCTGGCTGACGCCGGCGCAGCTCTAGGGCCTTTCGTTCGGATCAGGCCGGCCATGACCGGCCTGACTGCCCGGCCGACCCGAGCGGGGTGTGGTGCGTGCAGCTGCAAGGCGGAGGAGGGAGCGGACGCGGTGGGGGCACCTCCCGGCCGAAGGCTG
>NZ_JBEOWS010000569.1:0-3861 GCF_040296125.1 Streptomyces sp. NPDC002265
ACGCCCCGCCTGCCACCAGCGCGAGCGACGCCGCGCCGCCCTCCACCAGCCGCCACGGCGAGGCGTCGTCGCCCGCCGCCGCGCCCGGCGCTCCGGCCGCCGCCCGCGCCGCCTTGTGCGACGGCGACGCACTCGCCCCGCCCTCGCTCAGCGGCTGTGCCAGGGTGCCCACCGGGCGCGCCGAACCGCCCTTCGTGAAGCCCCAGTCGAGCAGCGCGGCCGTCTCCTCGTAGACGGAGTTGTAACCGCTCTCGGGATGCATCACGGTGACGATCAGGGTGCGGCCGCCGCGGGTGGCGGCGCCGGTGAAGGTGTTGCCCGCGTGGCTGGTGTAGCCGTTCTTCACGCCTATCAGGCCCGGGTACGTCTTCACCCCGTACGCACCCGACAGCAGACGGTCGGTGTTCTGGATCTGGAAGGTCTTCTTCCCGCCCGCGGGGAAATCGGCCGTCCGCGTCCCGCAGTACTCGCGGAAGTCGGCGTTCTCGAGCCCGTGCCGGGCGAAGAGCGTGAGGTCGTACGCCGACGACAACTGCCCCTTGTGGTCGAAGCCGTCCGGGCTGACCACGTGCGTGTCCATGGCCTGGAGGTCCACGGCCCTGGCCTGCATCTCGGCGACCGTGCGCGCCAGACCGCCGTTCATCAGCGAGAGCACGTGCACCGCGTCGTTGCCCGAGCGCAGGAAGACGCCCAGCCACAACTGCTCGACGGTGTAGGTGATTCCGGCCTTGATGCCGACGAGGCTGGAGCCCGAGGGTATGCCGACCAGGTCGGCGTCGGTGACCGTGTAGCGCGCGGTCCGGTCGAACTTCGCCAGGACCGTGTCGGCGAACAGCATCTTCAGCGTGGACGCGGGGGCCAGGCGCTGGTGCGCGCGGAAGGAGGCCAGCACCTCGCCGGTGTCGTGGTCGGCGACCAGCCAGGAGCGGGCGGAGAGCTTCCCGGGCAGCCCGCCGGCGCCGCTCACCTGGACCCCGGGCCGCCCCAGCCGCTCACCGCCGATCACCGTGGCGGCCGTGCCGATCGTGGGGGTCGGCGAGGAGGTCGCGCCCTTCGTGGCGGAGGGGGCCGCGGAGGCGGAAGCGGGCAGGGTGGCGGCCAGCGGGGCGGCCGCGGCGAGGGCGAGCAGGGAGCGCCGGGACAGCCGAGAGGATTCACTCACTCCGGGACCGTACAAAGCGCGTGCGCGGCGCCGTACGGCGGGTCCCCTCATGAGCCTGCCAAGCCCACGAAGGAAGCCCTGACGGGGCATTGAACAGGGGTTTCCTGGCAGCGGGCCCATCACGGCCTAGGAATCGGCTGTCTGATGGAACTTTGATCCGGGGCCGCACATTCTCAGTTCCCGCACATCCCCTACTCAGGGGGACTCAAAGGTTTCTTCCTAGCTTGTGGCCGCGCCCACAGCGGGCGCCAAGAACCTCGAGGAACGGGATGTTTGGCATCTATCTCAAGCGCGAGCTGAGCCGGCGCAAGAAGGCGGCTCTGGTCATCGCACTGGGTCTGGCGCTCGGTATCGCCCTGGTCATCACCGTGAACTCGGTGTCGGCCGGCATGACCCAGGCCCAGGACAAGGTCCTTCAGTCGCTCTACGGCCTCGGCACCGACATGACGGTCACCAAGGCCCGTACGGCGCCCACCGGCGACAGTTCCGGACGGCCGAACTTCCAGTTCGACGCGAAGTCCGAGGACGACGACGCCACGCAGAGCTCGGACCGGGTGATGACGCAGGGCGGTCAGGCGCTGGCGTCCTCGCTCGTGGCCGAGGTCGCCGCGCAGAAGGGCGTGGCCGGCGCGGTCGGCGCGCTCAGCCTGAACGTCACCAAGGTCGACGGCTCCTTCACCCAGGGCAAGGCCAAGAGCTCCACCGGCGGCCAGGGCGTCCCCGGCGGCAGCGGCGGCAGCATGCCGCAGGTGCAGGGCGGCGGCGCCTCGTTCGACGTCAACTCGTACTCGGTCGGCGGCGTCGACGTCACGAACCAGGACCTGGGCCCGCTGTCCACGTCCAAGATCACCTCCGGCCGGACCTTCACCGCCGCGGAGACGAACGCCAAGGTCGCCGTGGTCGGCAAGTCGTACGCCAAGGAGAACAAGTACAAGGTCGGCTCGACCTTCAAGATCTCCGGCACCAAGTACACGGTCATCGGCATCGCGACGCCCGACAGCAGCGACTCCACCACGGACGTCTACCTGCCCCTGAAGCAGGCCCAGACGCTCGGCGACGCCAAGAACAAGGTCACCACGATCTACGTCAAGGCGACCGACTCGCAGCAGATCGACACGGTCAAGGCGACCATCCAGAAGAACATCTCGGGTACGACGGTCACCACCTCGGCCGACCTCGCCGAGACCGTCTCCGGCTCCCTGTCCACCGCTTCCGACCTGGCGACCAGCGTCGGCAAGTGGCTGTCGATCGCGGTGCTGGCCGCCGCGTTCCTGGTGGCCGCGCTGCTGACCTCCTCGGCCGTCTCCCGCCGGGTGCGCGAGTTCGGCACGCTGAAGGCGCTCGGCTGGCCGAGCCGCCGGGTGACCCGGCAGGTGGTCGGCGAGTCCATGGTCAACGGTCTGCTCGGCGGCGCCCTCGGCATCGGCCTGGGCCTGGCGGCCGCGTACACGGTCACCGCGATCAGCCCGAAGCTGACCGCGCAGCTCGGCAGCACCGGCGGCATGGGCGGCGGTCCGGGCGGCGGCGGCCCCGGCCGGCAGTCGGCCCAGAACACCATGGAGATCGCCCTGTCCGCGCCGGTGTCGGTGACCACCATCGTGCTCGCGGTGGGCCTCGCGGTCGCCGGCGGTCTGATCGCCGGTGCGATGGGCGGCTGGCGTGCCTCCCGGATGCGTCCGGCCGACGCGCTGCGCAGCGTCTCGTAACCACCCCCCGATACCGGGGCGTCGCCTCACCCTTCCCCCCGGGAGGCGGCGCCCCACCTCCCTTCCTCCCTTCCTCCTCCTCAAGTCACGGAGCACCCATGTACAGACTGACCGGCGTCACCAAGCGCTACACCCGGGGCAAGGAGACGGTGGAGGCGCTGCGCGGCGTCGACCTCACGATCGAGGACGGCGACCAGCTCGTCATCCAGGGCCCCACCGGCGGCGGCAAGTCGACGCTGCTGCAGATGATCGGCGGCCTGGACCGTCCCTCCGCGGGCAGCGTCGAACTGGACGGCGTGGACCTCGCCGGCATCAGCGAGGCCAGGCTGACCCGGCTGCGCGCCGAGAAGATCGGCATCATCTTCCAGGCGTTCAACCTGATCCCGACGCTGACCGCGCAGGAGAACGTCGAGACCGCGCTCGTCCCGCTGGGCGTCAAGCCCGCCGAGCGGCGCGAGCGGGCGGCCGAGGCGCTGCGCTCGGTCGGCCTCGGGGAGCGGCTCGGCCATGTCCCGACCGAGCTGTCCGGCGGCCAGCAGCAGCGGGTGGCCATCGCCCGCGCGCTGGTGAAGAAGCCGAAGGTGCTGCTCGCCGACGAGCCCACCGGCAACCTCGACGAGGGCACCCGCGACGACATCATGGGCCTGCTGGAGGGCCTGTGGCACGAGTACGGGCTGACCTTCGTCATGGTCACCCACGACTCGTCGATCGCCCGCCGGGCGCCGCGGCTGGCCACCATCAAGGCCGGCCAGATCACCCTGACCGAGCAGGCCGGCGCACGCCAGTACGCGCAGCAGGCGCCCGGCGCCCGGGCGTACTGAGCCCGCGGCGGCCGGCGGGGGCGGTCCCCTGCCGGGGGGCGGGGCGGGCGCCCCGGGGGGGGGGGCGCCGCGGCCCCCCCCCCCCCCGCCCGCGCGCCCGCTTGATAACCCGCCCCGGGGGGGGCCCCCACGGCAGGACGCCCTGGTGTACGAGTTCACGGTGCCGGCGGCC
>NZ_JBEOWS010000570.1:0-3797 GCF_040296125.1 Streptomyces sp. NPDC002265
TCGGCCGGGCACGGTGTCCAGCCTGCCCGAGATCAGGACGGGCACCCAGACCACGCTTGTGCCTACGTCCGGTGTTCCTACTACTGGCGGGGTCAGGCTCGGGAACGTAGGACCAGCCACGGGCCGTGAATACTGGACGTATGGACGAACTGCCCGAGCCCGTACCAGGGCCCCTGGAGCCGGGCGGGGCGGCGCTGGACCGCCGGGCCGAGCTCAGCGAGTTCCTGCGGTCCCGGCGGGCCCGGCTGAAGCCGCAGGACGTGGGACTGCCGGACTTCGGACGGCACCGCCGGGTGCCCGGGCTGCGGCGCGAGGAGCTGGCCCAGCTGGCCGGGGTGTCGGTGGCGTACTACACGCGGCTGGAGCAGGGCAACGGGCAAAACGTGTCGGCCGAGGTGCTGGACTCGATCGCGCGGGCGCTGCGGCTGACCGGCGCCGAGCACGCGCACCTCACGCATCTGGCGAAGCCGAAGCAGCACAAGCGGAAGGCGGCGGTGCGCCAGCAGCAGGTGCGGACCGGGCTGCGGCAGCTGCTGGACAGCATGGAGGGCATCCCGGCCTATGTCTCCGGCCGGCGCTCGGACATCCTCGCCTGGAACCGGATGGCGGCGGCCCTGTTCGGCGACTGGTCGGAGCTACCGGCGCAGGAGCGGAACTGGGCCCGGCTGGTGTTCCTCAGGCCCGACTACCGCGACCTGTTCGTGGACTGGGACCAGAAGGCGACCGACATCGTCAGCTATCTGCGGATGGACGCCGGCTGTCATCCGGACGATCCGCGGCTGTCGGCGCTGGTCGGCGAGCTCTCCGTGAAGAGCGAGGTGTTCCGCAGGCTGTGGGCCACGCACGACGTCAAGGAGAAGAGCCACGGCACCAAGCGGATGCACCATCCGCTCGTCGGCGATCTCGCCCTCTCCTTCGAGACGTTCGGCCTGGTCGACGACGGCGAGCAGCATCTGATCACCTATCACGCGGAGCCGGGCTCCGCGTCGGCCGAGGCCCTGCGCCTGCTGGCCAGCTGGGGCACGGACGCCAGACGCGTACCGCTGGCCTGAGCGGACGGGCCCGGGGGCGGCGGGCAGGGGCGCGGAAGGGGCGGACGGGCCGGGCGCGGAAAGCGCCGGGTGCGGACGGGGCCGGGTGCGGACGGGGCCGGGTGCGGAACCGTCCGCGTACCACCACCGGTGCGGTCGTGCGCGGACGGCGTCTTGGGCGTGCGCGGGCTACGAGTTCGCGTTCTCCTTGACGGTGATCTTCCCCTTGCGGATGGTCGCCAGGCGCGGTGCCTTCTTCGCGATCGCGGAGTCGTGGGTGACCATGATGAAGGTGAGCCCGTGCTCCTTCCACATCCGGTCGAGCACCTCCATGATCTCGTCGCGCATGCCCTCGTCGAGGTTGCCGGTGGGCTCGTCGGCGAGAAGCACCTTCGGCTGCTTGACCAGGGCGCGGGCGATGGCGACGCGCTGCTGCTGACCGCCGGACATCTCGCCGGGCAGGTGTCCCAGCCGCTCGCCGAGTCCGACCGACTTCAGGGCCTCGGCGGCCCGCTCGCGCCGGTCCTTCACCTTCACGCCGAGGGGTACGAGCGCGGTCTCGACGTTCTCCTGCGCGGTCAGCGTCGGGATCAGGTTGAACGACTGGAAGACGAAGCCGATGTTCTCGCTGCGCACCTTGGTGAGCCGGGCCTCGGACAGCTTGGCCAGGTCGGTGCCGTCGAGGACGACCTCGCCGGAGGTGGGCCGGTCGAGTCCGCCGAGCATCTGGAGCAGGGTGGACTTGCCGCCGCCGGTGGGGCCCTGGATGACGAGCCGGTCGCCGTCCGCGATGGTCAGGTCGATGCCGTCGAGCGCGTGGACGGTGTCCTTGCCCCGCGTGTAGCGCTTGGTGACGCTTCTGAGTTCGTACATGGTGGGTGCAACTCCTGGGTGAGGTGTGGAGACGGGGGCCCGCCCCGCCGGGAGCGGGCCCCGGGGCCGCGGTAACCGTGCGGGGGCCGGTTACTCGACGCGGCGCAGGGCGTCGGCCGGGCGCAGCCGGGAGGCGCGCCAGCCGCCGAAGGCACCGGCGATCAGACCGCCGGCGACGGCCAGGCCGACCGCGAGCGCGACGGTGGTGAGGCTGACGGGCGCGGTCAGCGCGACGTCGAGGGTCTTGGCCGCGGTCTGCCGGCCGGGGCCGCCACCGCCGAAGGGGCCGCCAGCGCCTCCGCCGCCGAAGGCACCGCCGCCACCGCCGCCGCCCGAGCCCATCTGGGCCTGGAGCGTGGGGCTGATCGCGGTGACGGTGTACGCGCCCGCCAGGCCGAGCGCGATACCGAGGGCGCCGCCGAGCAGGCCGTTGACCATGGCCTCTCCGATGACCTGCCGGGTGACCCGGCCGGACTTCCAGCCCAGCGCCTTGAGCGTGCCGAACTCGCGCACCCGGCGGGAGACGGCCGAGGAGGTCAGCAGACCGGCGACCAGGAACGCGGCCACGAGCACCGCGATGGACAGCCACTTGCCGACGTTGGTGGCGAGGCTGGAGGCGGTGGACAGGGAGCCGGAGACGGTGTCCGCCAGGTCCGCGGAGGTGGTGACCGTCGTACCGGAGACGTTCTTCTGGATCGTGGACTTGACGCTGTCGATCTGCTGCGAGTCGGTCGCCTTGACGTAGATCGTGGTGACCTTGCTCTTCGAGTCGCTGAGGGTCTGGGCCTGCGTCAGCGGGATGTAGAGGTTGGCCGCGGAGTCACCGCTGTCGGCCGTCGCGACGCCGATCACCGTGAACTTGACGCTCTTGATGGTGACGGTGGAGCCGACCTTGAGCTTCTTCTCCTTGGCGTACGCCGAGTCGACGACGGCGACCTTGGCGTTCGTCTCCGAGGTCGTGAACGTACGGCCGCTGCTGATCTTGGAGGAGGTCAGCGGGCCGAGCGCGGGCTTGGTGACGTCGGTGCCGTAGACCGAGTAGTTGTTGACGTCGAAGTCGGCGCCGCCGCCCTTGACCTCGCCCTGCGGCTGGCCGCCGCCCCGGGAGAAGCCGCCCCCGCCGTTGCCGTTCTGCTGGAACTGGCCGCGGGTGAACTGGCCGCTGACCTTGATGACCTGGAGGCTCAGCCCGCCGACCGCGTCCGAGACGCCGGACTGCTTGCCGACCTTGGTGACGGTGGCGGTGGACAGGGTCTGGAAGCCCTGGACCATGACCCGGTCGGTGCTCTGCTCCGCGTCGGAGTCGTTGTCCTTCGCGTCGAACTGGAAGCGCGGACGCTGCGAGGTGCCGGTGGTCGGCGAGGCGGCCTTGGTGACCGTCATGTCGGTGCCCAGTCCGTACAGCGACTGGAGGACCTTGTCCTGGGCCTTCCCCATCCCGGAGGAGACGGAGTTGACCACGATGACCAGCGCGATGCCCAGCGCGAGGCCGGAGGCGACGACGAGGGCCGCTTTTCTGCGGCGGCGCAGTTCGCGCCTCAGGTAGGTGAAGAACATGGCCGCAAGCTAGGTACGGCATGTGATGACTCGATAAGGCCGAAATAAGAGAACGATGAGAAGGCTGTGCGAGCCCCAGGAAAGTCCCCTCGAAGGCCCTTGAGAGCCCCCGGGAGACCCCCGAAGGACCCCTGGGTGCCACTGGAAGCCCCGCGAAGCACTCAGCGGCCCCGGGAAGCTCCCGGAAGCCCGGCAGCCCGGCAGCCCGGGCAGCCCCCGAACGGCCGATGCCGCCCCGGAGGGCGGCCCCGCTGGGGGTGGGGGGGGGGGGGCGGGGGTCGGCCCCGCCCCCCCGCCACACCCCCCCCGCCGAGATTTAACCCGGGGTGTGGGTGT
>NZ_JBEOWS010000571.1:0-3790 GCF_040296125.1 Streptomyces sp. NPDC002265
GGGGTTGCCCGGCCGTCCGGTACGACGCCGCCGGTGCGCGGCCCCGGGCTCAGTGCCCGGCGCCCCCCTCGGGGCGGGCCTGACGCGGCAGGAGGAACGCCAGCAGGAAGGTCAGGGCGAGCATCCCGTCGACGATCCACAGCACCGACTTCATCACGGAGCCGAACCCGCTCTCGAAGGCCGACGAGGCGGTGGCCTGGAGCACTGCGGGTATCCGGGCGCCGGCCTCGGGCGAGGTCACGGCGGACCGGGTGTCCTTCTCCAGGCGCGCGCAGGACGCGGGCGTCGCCTCCGGGTCCTTGGCGACGGCACGGTCCGAGGCGCAGGTGCGCAGGTCCGCGACGACGCGGTCCTGGGCGGCGGGCGCCACCTGAGCGGCGGTCAGCTGCCGTCGCAGGCCGGCGGACTCGTGGTCGACGCCGTCGGCGATCCCGCCGCCCAGCAGGCCGAAGAAGACGGTGCCGAGGAGGGCCACGCCGAAGGCGCCGCCGAGCTGCTGGACCGCCGTCATCGTGCCGGAGGCCGAACCGGTCTCGTGCTGCTCGACGCTGGCGAGCACGATGTCGAAGAACGGCGCCATGAGCAGGCCCATCCCGATACCGGTGACGAGCAGGGACGGCAGGAGCTGCCAGGGCCCGACGCCGCTGCCCACCTGGTCGAGGGTCAGCCACACGCCGAACACGCCGAGCGCCATGACCAGCGTGCCCGCCTGGAGGACGGCCCGGCCGAACCGGGCGACGCCCTGGGCGATGCCGAAGCCGACGATCATGCCGCCGGACCAGGGCACCATCACCAGTCCGGCCTTGAGCGGGGAGTAGCCGAGGCCGATCTGGGTGTAGAGGTTGAAGACCAGCATGAAGCCCTGCATGGTCGAGAAGAAGACCAGTCCGAGAGTCATGCCGCCGCTGAAGCCCCGCTTGCGGAAGAGGCTGGGGACGACCAGCGGGTCCAGGCCGGCCCTGCTGCGCCGGGACTCGTACAGGGCGAAGGCGACGAAGACGACCGCGGAGGCGCCCATCATCAGGAACGTCCACACCGGCCAGTCGTACTCACGGCCCTGGACCAGCGGGAAGATGATGAGCAGTGCGGCCAGCGAGACCAGGAGCATGCCGGGGATGTCGAGACGCGGCTTGCTGGCGGACCGGCCCTTGGGCAGGTAGCGCAGGGCACCGAGGATGGCCGCGGCACCCAGCGGCAGGTTGATCAGGAAGATCATCCGCCAGCCGGTGCCGAAGTAGTCGGCGTCCACGAGCCAGCCCGCCAGGATCGGTCCGCACACCGCGGACAGTCCCATGACCGGGCCGAACATGCCGAAGGCCTTCTGCGACTCCTTCGGCGGGAACATCTCCTTGATCATGCCGAGGCCCTGGGGCAGCATCACCGCGCCGAACAGCCCCTGCACGACCCGGGCGCCGATCAGCATCTCGGGCGACACGGACACCGCGCACAGCAGTGAGCCCACGGTGAATCCGGCGGCGCCCACCAGGAACATCCGGCGGCGTCCGTGGATGTCCCCGAGCCGTCCGCCGGTGACGAGTCCGACGGCCATCGAGAGGGTATAGGCGGCGGCGAGCCACTGCAGCGTGGAGGCTCCGCCGCCGAGATCGGCCCGCATGGAGGGGCCGGCGATGTTCGTGACGACGGCGTCGAGGAGATCCATCACCTCGGCCGCGAGGATCACGAAGAGCGCAGCCCAGCGCCACCGGTAGGGCGCTGGCGAGTCGGTGGGCGTCTCGGTGGACGCGACACCGGTGGTGGACATCGGTACTCCTCGCGAGAGGCCGCGCCGCGGTGACGACCCGCGGGCGCGGTGGGACGGATGAATGGATACAACTGCCCGGTCCACCGCTCGGCCCGGAGACGGGCGACCGGCGCGGAGAACGCTGTTCACCTTAACAGAACAGCGCTCACCGAGAGAACAGCGTTCATTAAGATATAGCGCAACCTGTGCGCCAAGACAAGATATATCGCGTTCAGTCTGAGTGAACGTCACTCACCCGGGAGAACACTGTTCTCCCGGTGCCTAGACTGTCCTCATGACCGACGTGGCCGCCGACACCCCCGAACCCCCGCCGCCGTCCCCCTGGGAGCGCGAGCGTCCCGCACGCACCCGTGCCACCCCGGCACGCACACCGCTGTCCCGGGAACGGGTCGTCGAGGCCGCCTTCACCGTGCTGGACCGCCAGGGGCTGGACGGGCTGTCGATGCGTCAGGTGGCGGCCGAGCTGGGCGTCACGGTCTCCGCCCTCTACGCGCACGTCAGCTCCAAGGAGGACCTCCTGGAACTGATGTACACCCGGCTCTTCGACGGCTTCGAGATGCCCAGGGCCGACCCCGAGCGGTGGCAGGAACAGGTACGGGCCTACGCCCGCGCGGGACGGCAGCGCCTGCTGACCCACCGGGACATGGCCAGGATCTCCATGGCCCATGTCCCGTTCACCGCCGAACTGCTGCCGCACGTCGAGGGGTTGCTCGCCATCTTCCGTACCGCCGGGCTGCCCGACCGCATCGCCGCGGAGGCCGGTGACCTCATCTCCACCTACATCGACGGGTTCGCCCTGGAGGAGGGCATGTGGCAGGACCGGGCCGCCCGGCACGGCAGCGGTTCCTCCCTGGCCCGGCCCGACTGGCGCGAGATGGCCGACGAGATGCAGAGCTACTTCGCGTCCCTGCCCGAAGCGGACTTCCCCCATCTGCGCGCCCTGGCCGGGATGATGGTGACGGACTCCTCCGACGAGCGGTTCGACATCGGTCTGGAGATCATCCTGCGCGGCCTGGCGAGCTACCTGCCCGGCCCGCAGCACCGGCCGGACCCCGAGGACTGAGCCGAGCCGGATCCGGACACGCGGGGCACGGGACACCGTCCTCCCCGGGGCTCCACCACGGTCCACGGAGCCGCGGATCAGCCCTCCCACCAGGGACGTTCGCCCTCCACGACGACGAAGTCGAAGAAGTCCATGTTGGCGATCTCCAGGTTGCACGCCATGGATCCGAGCTCGCGGCTCGGGACGACGGCGATGTGCCCCGGGGTGTCGTACAGGTCGACGACCGTCAGCGGCCGGCCGTACCCGGCGAAGGTCCGGGCGTCCGCGAGCGCGACCAGGGTGGTCTCCTTCCCGGCCGGGACCAGCGCGGGGACCTGGCCCGGGGACAGCCCCTCGAAGGCCCGGTCGTCGACGGTCAGCACCTGCAACGGGAAGCTTTCCTCGTCGGTCTCGCCGGCATCCGGGTCCGCGCCGAGGAAACCGTGCTCGTCGGCCCCGCCGAGTTCGTCGAGCAGGGCGCGCCAGCCCTGCTCGTCGCCGAAGTCGGTGCGCACCAGTAGCGCCACGTCGGTGGCGGGCAGCACCGGGAAGGACCGGCTCTCCTGCGACGTCGGCGCGGGGAAGACGGGCCTGCCCCCGTCCCCCAGGTACTCGCCGTACCGGTCCGTGGCGCGCACCAGGTCGTCGAACGTGAGCGCGCCGCCCAGCAGCGCGTCCAGAACCTCGCCGAGCCGGACCGACGCGACCCGGACGCCCCGCCCCGGTATCGCCACGGCGTCCACCAGCAACGGCCCGCTCCCGCCGTACGCCACCGGGATGTCCGCCAGGACGACGACCGGCGGCACCGGGCCGCCGCCCGAGAGGACCGCCGGTACGTTCCCGCCGTGCAGGCAGTCCCATCCGGCGCCCTCGACCGGGCGCAGCCGCACCCGGCCGTCCGCCAGGACGAACGCGTCGCCCTCGGGGCGGCCCTCGATCTCGTCGAGCAGATCTCCCCATCGCGCCTCGCCGTCCTCGTAACAGGT
>NZ_JBEOWS010000572.1:0-3730 GCF_040296125.1 Streptomyces sp. NPDC002265
GGCGTACGTCCGCACTGTGGACGACCGGGCCGCTGGGCCGATCGCGTGTGTTCGAGCCGAGGTCGGCTCGTCACCTCCGCTGAGTCGTCCGGATGTGCGCACGATGGTCTCCGATCGCCCTTCGACGCGGCCCCCGGCCTGGTGAGGACCATGACCACCGAGACCACGCGGACGACACATCTCCCCGACCAGGAGCGGCCGTTGGGCGAAGCGCTCGACGGTGCGGCCATGACGCGCCTGCACATCCTGTTCTGGCTGCTCGCCGGGCTGGGCATCCTGCTCGACGGCTTCGACTTCTTCGTCATCGGGGTCGCCAACCCGCTGATCTCCCACGACTTCCGGGTCGACGCGGCAGAGAAGGGCCTGATCTCGGCGGCGGCCATCGTGGGGTCGGTCTTCGGCGCCGCGCTGCTGGGGCCGCTGGGGGACCGGATCGGACGGCGCCGGATCTTCCGGGTCGACCTGTGGATGTTCGTCGTCTTCTCCCTGTTGTGCGCCTGCGCCTGGGATGTGTGGTCGCTGATGGCGTTCCGGTTCGCGCTCGGCGTCGCGGTGGGCCTGGACTACCCGATCGCCGCGAGCTATCTGGCGGAGATCCTGCCCGCCAAGGCCCGGGGCCGGTGGCTGGTGGCCGCCTTCAGCCTTCAGGCGGTGGGCATCCTGATGGGCGCGGTCGCCGGAGTGGTGATCCTCGAGGCGTGGCCGCACACCGGATCCTGGCGGATCCTGCTGGGATTCGGGGCGCTGCCCGCCCTGGTGATCATCTGGCTGCGGCGCATGGTGCCGGAGAGCCCTCGCTGGCTGGCGCAGAACGGGCGGGAGCGGGAGGCGTGCGAGGTCGGCCGCGCCCTGGTCGGCTCCCCGGTGCGGGTGTCCGACGCCGACCGGGTCCGGCAGGAGGCGACACCGGAAGGGCTGAAGGCGTTCATCCAGCCGCGGCTCTTCTCCCCTCGCTGGTGCAGGCGCACGATCTTCGCCGCGGTGCCGTGGTTCCTGATGGACATCGCCACGTACGGGGTGGGGATCTTCACCCCGACCCTGCTGGCGTCGCTGTCGCTGGCGGGGGCGAACAGCAGCTTCATCGCCGACGACATCGCCTCGACCAAGGGCACCGCCTTCCTGGACGTCTTCCTGGCCGTCGGGTTCGTACTGGCGATCCTGCTGGTGGACCGGGTCGGCCGGGTGCCGCTCCAGCTCACCGGGTTCGCGGTGATGGCCTGTGCGCTGTGCCTGCCGGCCGTGGCCGGCCGGCTGCCGGGCGGGGCCGATGCCCACCTCGTGCTGGTCGCCGTCGGGTTCGGGCTGTTCAACCTGTTCATGAACCTCGGGCCGAACTCCACCACGTTCGCCCTGCCCGCCGAGGTCTTCCCCTCCGAGATGCGTACCGCGGGCCACGGCTTCGCGGCCGGGTGCGGGAAGCTGGGCGCCGCCCTGGGGACGTTCCTCTTCCCCGTCCTGCTGTCCGGCATCGGGGAGAGCGCGTTGCTGTACGGGGTGGCCGGCACCTGCGCGCTGGGCTTCCTGGTCACCTATGTCTTCCGGGTCGAGACCCGCGGCCGTTCCCTGGAGGAGCTGTCCGGCGCCCAGATGGCCGCGGTCGCGCCCCGGGTGACCCCGCCGTGATCCCGCTCCGGGCGGGGCCGTGGGCGCCCGGGCCGTGTCCTCGGCAGGAGCCTTCCGTGCCGGGGGACCTGTACCGGTCTCAGGACTGCTGGTCCGCGGTGGCCGCCGGTGTCGCCCGGGTGAACGCCGAGAGCAGGTCCAGGGCGGTCGTACGGGTGTGGGACAGCAGGCTGATCGCCGGTGCCGTCCAGCGGTCCAGGCTGCGCGCGGCGTCCGGTTCGAGCTCGATGGTGATGCGGACGAAGCGGGTGCTGAGCGTGGTGGACCTGGCGGGGGAGGAGCCCGGTTCGGCGGGGTCGCGGTGCAGGGCCGCGCGGTAGGTGTTCTTGCGCTGGGTCATGCGTTTTCCTGACGCTTGATGAGTTCTTCGGCGAGGTCCATGTAGGCCGTGTCCTGGGCGCGGACCCGGCCGCCGAACGACTGGGAGTACAGGTCCAGCCGGGCGATCTGGGTGTCGAGCACGTCGAAGCCGCGTTCGGCGAGCACCTCCCGGGCGTCGGCGTCGGGACCGGTGCGCGTGGCGTCGGGGCGGTTCGTGCGGTTGAGCAGCACGGCGGTGCGCGCGGGTCGCGTACGAAGGGACTGCACGTCGCCCATCTCGGTCCCGATGGGTGCCATCCGGTCGAGTTCGATGGGGGCCGGGGTGACGGGCACGATCCACTCGTCGGCATGGCGCATGATGCTGCGCGCGATGCGGGCGTGGTCCTCCAGCTGGGGGGCGTCGTGCACCACGGCCTGGCGCAGGCCGAGGAAGTCGTCGATGCGGCGGTGCACATCGCCCACCGGCAGGGCGATCACGGGGAACGGGAAGCCGCCGGCGAGTTCGCTCCACCGCAGCGCGGAACCGGCCGGGTCGCCGTCGACCAGGAGCGGTGGCCGGCCCAGTTCGTACAGGGCGTGGGCCAGCCAGACCGCGCTGGTCGTCTTCCCGACTCCGGGCTTCAGATTGATGAAGGCACAGCTCAGCAGCACAGGCGCCACCGTAGGGAGCCGACGCCGCGGGTGCCGTCCGGCACGCACACGCGGCGCCCGGGTTCACCCGCGGGGTCGCACGCGGCCCGTGCGTTGACGGCGGCCGGGCGGCGCGCCGCGGAGCGACCGGTCCGGCGGTGCCTTCGCGGCGCCGCCGCCGGTGCCGAAGGGCGGGTCAGCGGGCGCGGGCCGGCGGGGTCTGTTCGACCAGGACGTCCGTCGTACGGTCCAGCAGCGCGCACAGGGAGGCGTGCTCGGCGGGCGTGAACGCGGCGGTGAGCGCCCGCTCCAGCACGATCACCTCGGCGTACGCGAGATCCAGTACCGCCCGGCCCTCCTCGGTCGGCGTGGCGATCTGCACCTTGGCGTGCACCGGGGACGGGTCGCGGCGGATGAGCCCCTTTCCTTCCATGTTGGCCAGGACGGTCGCCATCGTCTGCTGGGTGACCCCGCAGGAACGCGCCGTCTGAGCCGCGGACAGGCCGCCCTCGCGGGAGAGCGTCAGCAGCACGGTGTACTGCGTCATGGTCAGCCCGTGTCCGCGCAGCACGGCTTCGTGATGTGCCATCAGCGCCTGCTCCGCCCGCCTGATCCGGGTGCAGAGGTACTCCTCGACGGGGATGTCCGCCACGTTCCCGCTCCTATTCACAGGGATCTGCGTTGACTCAGGTATCTGTGACACCTAGGGTCGCTCCTACGAGTCACAGGATACTGAGTCAGCTCAGGAGGCTGTATTCATGAAGGCGATCGTGCTGGACAGCGGCGGCGACCACCGGACCGCGGACCTCGACGAGCCCGTTCCCGGGCCCGGTGAGGTCGTGATCCGGGCGGCGTACGCCGGTGTCCAATGGGGCGACACCATGGCCGCGGACGGCACCCTGCCCGTGCCGCGCCCGTTCGTCCCCGGTTTCGAGGTGTCCGGGCATGTCGTGGCCGTCGGCACGGGCGTGGACGCGGCCCGGGTCGGCGAGCCCGTCGCCGCGCTGACCACGGGCGGCGCCTGCGCCGAGCTGGTCGCCGCGCCCGCCGTCCTTGCGTTACCCCTCGACGGCGTCCCCCTGCGGACGGCGGCAGGCTTCGGCTGGAGCACCCCGACGGCCTACGACCTCGTCCACAACGTCGCCCGCGTGCGGGC
>NZ_JBEOWS010000573.1:0-3725 GCF_040296125.1 Streptomyces sp. NPDC002265
GGGTGTGGTGACGCGCTCGGGCCCGGGCGGGGGCGCCCGCCCCGCCCCCCCCGCCCGGCCCGCCGCGCGCGCCCCGGGCCTGGGGGGCGCCCCGGCCCACCGTCGTCGACGCCGACATCGTCCGGGCCGCCCGCGACGGCTCTGTTCTCCCGAAGCTGCGGCAAAGCGACAAATAGCTCTCTGTCGTCAGAGTGGCGCTCGGCCGGAGAGGGCGAAGCGGGGTCTGGGGACTTCGCCGACGTGGAGGCGGTGGAGTCGGTGTGGAGCTGCCAACGCCGGCTACGAATACGCGACACCTCAACATGCGAGCCCACCAGGCCCGAGGCCGTAGTCAGTGACGGTCGTGCTCGAGCAGCCGGCGTGTGGCTCCCTCCGCGAAGTCGGACACGGTCGTCAGTGCGTCGCCCTGGTCGATTCTTCGGATGCATCCGTCGACGACGGCCTGGAGCACGGCGACGGCCAGCTCGGGCTGTGGATGGCCCAGTTCGCGGACAACCTGGGCGAGTGCCTCGTGCAGTGTGGTGTGCAGCCCCCTTACGCGCTCTCGCGTCGACGGGGAGAGCGAGGTGCGTGAGAGCGAGGCCCGCCAGCCGTGGGTGCCGCGCGCGGCCTGTTCGAGGTTGGCCCTGACGTAGGCGACTGCCTTCTCCTCGGGGGTGGCCGCTGCCGCGATGGCCTGCTCCACGGCGCCGATCCAGGCGGGGAACTCGCGGGTCACGACGAGTTCGAGCAGGTCTTCGATGGAGTCGAAGTAGCGGTAGATGCTGTTGCGGGCGATGCCGGCCCGTGCGGCGACCGCGCCGGCGGTGAGGCTCTCCACGCCGCCCTCGCTCAGGAGTGCCTCGGCTGCGTCGATCAGCCGGGTGAGCCGCTGGGCCCGGTGCTCACGGACACTGCCGGCTTCGATCTTGGGCATTCTCTCCGCTCCGCCTCGGGCGCTGTGCCGTCTCGCGTCAATCTACCCCGTGCCCGGGGCACCGAGGGGGCTCGTGCTAGCTTGACGCCCATCTTAGCGACACCCCTGTCTCTAAAATTTTGTTCGTGCTTCCGATCGAGGGCTCCCTGATGCAACCGATGTACTCCCGCTTGCTCCGATGTTTTCTGGGATCAAGGAAACGTGCCGCCGTGGTGGTGGCGTTCTGGGTATTGATCACGGGACTCCTCGTCGGGGTCGCTCCTGCCCTGGAATCCGTCGAGGACAACGCCTCCGCGAACCTTCCGCCCGCCGCTTCGGATTCCGTGAAGGCCCGCGACCTGATCCGCGAGCAGCTTCCGGGTCGGGAAGCGACGCCGGCGATCATCGTGGTGCGCGGTAAGGGCGCCGATGCCGCGGCGAACGCCGGGGAAGCCGTCACCCGCATCACCTCGGCCCTCTCGGGAACCGCTCGGCCCCACGAGGTCGCGAGCGTGATCTCCACGGTGACCGCTCCCGACGCCGCGGCGGAGTTGGTCTCGCAGGACCACGGCGCCCAGCTGGTGATCGTGCCCATGACCGGAAGCCCCTCGGACGAGTCCTTCCAGAACTCGGTCGACACGGTCCGTGCCCTCTCGGTCGGCCGGGCGGGTCCCACCGAGGTAGCCGTGACCGGCCCCGCCGGGATCGCCACCGATACCGTGAAGGTCTTCAGCGGCGGCGACAAGGTCATGCTTTTGGCCACCGTCCTGCTTGTCCTCGTCATCCTCCTGTCCATCTACCGCTCACCCCTGATGGCCCTGGTGCCTCTCCTCGCCGTCGGTGTGGCCATGCGCGTGGCGGAGACGATCGGCGCGCTTCTCGCGGACGCAGGAATCATCACAGTCAGCTCCCAGACCGCCTCGATCATGACCGTGCTGCTGTTCGGAGTGGGCACGGACTACGCGCTGGTCATCACCGCCCGCTACCGCGAGGCCCTCCTCGACGAGGCGGACCGTCCGCGCGCGATGCAGATCGCGGTGAGGCGGACGGCCGAATCCGTCCTCGCCGGGGCCTCCACCATCGTGCTCGCCATGTTCGCCCTGCTCGTGGCCGTTTCCCCGGCGCTGCACGGCTTCGGGCCCTACCTCGCTCTCGGCGTGGCCGTCATGGCGCTGGTGGCGTTCACCTTCATCCCCGCCCTGGTCCTGCTGTTGGGCGGGAGCGTCTTCTGGCCGGGGGGCGTGGCCAAAGCCGCCGAACGCAGCCGCGGCACGGGCATCTGGCACCGCATCGCCGCTCTCGTCGCCCGGGCCCCGGTCAAGGTGGTGACGGCCTCCGTCGCACTGCTCGTGGTGATGAGTGCCGGGCTGCTCGGCTACCACGAGAGCTTCAACACGCTCAGCGGCTTCCGCGCCGCCACCGAGTCGGAGCGCGGGCAGCACCTCGTCCAGGAGGAGTTCGGCCCGGGCGAGATCGCGCCCAGCACCGTCGTCGTCCATTCCCGGGACGACCTGCGCTCCGCCACCGCGCCCGCCGGCATCGCCACCGCACTCACCCGCGCCGACAACGTCAGCCGGGTCGGACAGCATCCCCGCTTCGCAGACGACGGCAGGACGGTCTTCTACGACGTCGTCCTCGACCTCGATCCGTACAGCTCCAAGGCGCTCGATGCCATCGAACCGCTCAAGGAGACCGCACGGGCCGCCGCCGAGGCAGCCGGCGTGAAGGACGCCACGGTGCTCGTCGCGGGAGAGACGGCGCAGAGCGCCGACATCCGCTCCGGGCTCGACCGCGACACGAAATTCCTCGTGCTCCTGGTCCTGATCATCGTCACCGCGGTGCTGATGCTCCTGCTGCGCTCGCTCCTCGCCCCGCTCTACCTCGTGGCAACGCTCCTTCTTTCCTTCCTGGCCACCTTGGGCGTCACCACCTTCTTCACTGTCACCGTCCTCGGTGACGACGGCATCGGCAACCGCGTCACCGCGTACATCTTCGTCTTCCTCGTCGCACTCGGAGTCGACTACAACATCTTCATCATGAGCCGGTTCAAGCAGGAACTGCGCTCCCTGCCCCCGGCCCGGGCCATCAGCGCCGCCCTCACGCGTACCGGCGGTGTCGTCTCCTCCGCAGGCCTCATCCTCGCGGCGACCTTCGCGGTCCTGATGACCCAACCGATCCGCGAACTGTTCCAGTTCGGCTTCGCCATGGCCTTCGGCGTCCTGCTGGACACCTTCCTCATCCGGCCGCTCCTGGTCCCCGCCGTCGTCCGCCTTCTCGGCGACCGCGCCCTGTGGCCCGCGCGCCCCCGCCGAGGAACACCTCCTGCACCCACCGCCCCGCCGGCCGGCCCAACCATGCTCCCGACAGGGCGCCTGCTGCGCGCCTTCACCCTGATCGCGGTCATCGAGGCATGCACCTGGGCCGGCCTGCTGACCGGGATGTACTTCAAGTACATCCCGAAGACCACGGAACTCGGCGTACGGATCTTCGGAACACTCCACGGAGCCGCTTTCATCGCCTACGTGCTCCTGACCGTCCTGGTGGCGGTCCGGCTGAAGTGGCGGCTGGGCCGGACGACGCTCTTCGCCCTGCTCGCCTCCGTACCGCCGTTCCTGACCGTGGCATTCGAGATGTGGGCCCGCCGTACCGGTCGACTCACCGAGCCGACCCCGGTCCCGCACCCTGCTCCCGTCCCATAGCCAAGTGCCCGCGGCGGCCCCGGCGCCCCACCGCGCCCCGGGGCCGGCCCCGCGCGGAGGAGCCCCGCCCCGTAACGCCGAACCCCCAGGACCAAAAGCTAAACGGGCAAACGTCAGCCGCCCACGAAGCG
>NZ_JBEOWS010000574.1:0-3714 GCF_040296125.1 Streptomyces sp. NPDC002265
GGGGAGAGGCGGGCGCGCTGCGCGAGAGGCGGCTGTCCGGTGCGCCTCACGCGTTCCTGATCGCCGAGATGTCGAAGTTCAGCTTGATCTTGTCGGAGACCAGCACGCCGCCCGTCTCCAGTGCCGCGTTCCACGTCAGGCCCCACGCGGAGCGCAGGATCTCCGCCTTTCCCTCGAAGCCGACGCGCTCGTTGCCGAAGGGGTCCTTGGCGGAGCCGTTGAACTCCAGGTCGATGGTGAGCGGCTTGGTGACGCCGAGGATGGTCAGGTCGCCGGTGATGCGGTAGTCGTCGCCGCCGAGAGCCTGCGCCTCGGTGGAACGGAAGGTCATCGTCGGGAACTCGTCGGCCTTGAAGAAGTCCGCGCTCTTGAGGTGGCCGTCACGGTCGGCGGAACCGGTGTCGACGCTGGCCATGGTGATGTCGATGGTCGCCGTGGACTTGGCGGGGTCGCTGCCGTCCAGGTGCAGGGACCCGGAGAACTCGTTGAACTTGCCCTTGACGTTCGTGACCATCGCGTGGCGCGCCACGAAGCCGAACGAGGAGTGGGCCGGGTCGATCGTGTACTCGCCGGTCAGCGCGGCGAGTTCGGGGGACACCGCGCCGGGGGCCGTGGCGGCGGTCTCGGGGGTCGTGTCGTCGCTGTCCTTGCGGCCGAAGATGCCCATGACGTGCTCCTTGGGGGACGGGGTCGCGGTTTCGTCCGAAGCCGCGGAACCGGTGCGGAGGATTCTGTTGAATCTTCAACGAGGTGCGAGGTAGACGCTAGACCTAATCCGTACAAGTTTCAACATCATCCGCTACGTGTCTCTCAGGCTACGGTCTGTGATTATTCACCGCCCTCTGGCGGACGCGCGTAGAGCTCGGGCACCATCTCCCTGCGCCACCTGCACAGCCGTCCCACAGGAAGCACGGCCCACAGCAGGAAAGGGTTTTTCATGGTCCCCGCCAAGACCGCGCGACCGCTCCACCTCCGGCTCCGCTCCGTCCTCACCGTCCTGGCCCTTCTCATCGCCCCCGGTGCGGCCGTCCTCGGCACCGCCGGCGACGCCTTCGCCGCCACCAAGATCAGTCACGCCACCGCGACCTCGATGTTCCGCTCGTCCGGCATCACCTGGTCGTCCTCGGGCAACTGCTCGGACCGCAACAACTCCACCTGCACGTCCTTCGAGCAGCTCAACCTCGCCACCGCCCAGGGTGCCCAGACCCTCAAGAGCGCCAGCGGCTGCGCCCTGAACATCACGGGAGGCACCGAGACCGGCCACGCCTCCGGCACGTACTCCCACTGGAACGGCTACAAGCTCGACTACGGCAAGAACACCTGCGTGACGAACTACATCAAGAACACCTTCAGCTACATCGGGCTGCGCGGCGACGGCGCTCCCCAGTACCAGTCCGGCGCCGGCAACATCTACGCCGACGAGGGCAACCACTGGGACGTCCTCTACTACAACTGCGGCGGCTGCTGACCCGCTCCGCGTCCTCGTGGACGGCCCTCGCGGCGCCCTGCCGCGAGGGCCGTTCATACTGCGTGCCGACGACGGGCCCCGCGTCCGGCACACCGCCGAACGGGTCCCGGTGTCACTCCGGCGATGGCATGTGCCACCCGTGGATGTGAGCGGGGTCTCGGTCCTGGAGTTTGTGCGACCCCTACAAGCCCGAAGCCCCCTGAGCAGTCGGAAGGCTTGCATGGGGCCACCGTTCTGTTCAGTGGCACCAGGAAAACGGTCCGGAGACTGTACGGAGTCGACGGCTCGCTTTCCTTGGCAGGCTTCGTATGGTCGCTACATGACCGTTTTGGAAGAGACGACGGGTGAGCCGACGGACGCACGCGGGCGTGTGGCCGAGCTGCACGAGATCCGCGTGCAGGCACTGGCAGGTCCCAGCGAGAGGGCGACCGAGGCGCAGCATGCCAAGGGCAAGCTGACGGCCCGGGAGCGGATCGAGCTGCTCCTGGACCCGGGATCCTTCCGGGAGGTCGAGCAGCTGCGCCGGCACCGGGCCACCGGATTCGGACTGGAGGCCAAGAAGCCGTACACGGACGGTGTGATCACCGGCTGGGGCACGGTCGAGGGCCGTACGGTCTTCGTCTACGCGCACGACTTCCGGATCTTCGGCGGCGCGCTGGGCGAGGCCCACGCGACGAAGATCCACAAGATCATGGACATGGCCATCGCGGCGGGAGCGCCGCTGGTGTCGCTGAACGACGGCGCCGGCGCCCGTATCCAGGAGGGCGTCAGCGCCCTCGCCGGCTACGGCGGCATCTTCCAGCGCAACACCAAGGCCTCCGGAGTCATCCCGCAGATCAGCGTGATGCTCGGCCCGTGCGCGGGCGGCGCGGCCTACAGCCCCGCCCTCACCGACTTCGTCTTCATGGTCCGTGAGACCTCGCAGATGTTCATCACCGGACCGGACGTCGTCAAGGCGGTCACCGGCGAGGAGATCACCCAGAACGGGCTCGGCGGCGCCGACGTGCACGCCGAGACGAGCGGTGTCTGCCACTTCGCCTACGACGACGAGGAGACCTGCATCGCCGAGGTGCGCTACCTCCTGTCGATGCTCCCGCAGAACAACCGTGAGAACCCGCCGCGCGTCGAGTCGACGGACGCGGCGGACCGGCGCGGCGACGTCCTGCTGGACCTGGTTCCCGCGGACGGCAACCGCCCGTACGACATGGCCAAGGTCATCGAGGAGATCGTCGACGACGGCGACTACCTGGAGGTCCACGAGCGCTGGGCGCGGAACATCATCTGCGCGCTGGCCCGGCTCGACGGCCAGGTCGTCGGCATCGTCGCCAACCAGCCGCAGACCCTCGCGGGCGTGCTGGACATCGAGGCGAGTGAAAAAGCTGCGCGCTTCGTCCAGATGTGTGACGCTTTCAATATCCCGATCGTCACCTTCCTGGACGTGCCGGGATTCCTTCCCGGTGTCGACCAGGAGCACGGAGGGATCATCCGTCATGGAGCCAAGCTGCTGTACGCGTACTGCAACGCGACCGTGCCGAGGATCTCGCTGATCCTGCGCAAGGCGTACGGAGGTGCGTACATCGTCATGGACAGCCAGTCCATCGGTGCCGACCTCACCTATGCGTGGCCCACCAACGAGATCGCCGTGATGGGTGCCGAGGGCGCCGCCAACGTCATCTTCCGGCGGCAGATCGCCGAGGCCGAGGACCCCGAGGCCATGCGAGCCCGCATGGTCAAGGAGTACAAGTCCGAGCTCATGCACCCGTACTACGCCGCCGAGCGCGGCCTGGTGGACGACGTCATCGACCCGGCCGAGACCCGTGAGGTCCTCATCACGTCCCTGGCCATGCTGCACAGCAAGCACGCGGACCTGCCGTCGCGCAAGCACGGCAACCCCCCGCAGTAGCCCTCGCGCCACCCCTGCCCGAGGCATCCCCGCGCAGTAACCCGGCGGATCCTCCGCGGTACCCCCGCGGAAACCTCTCTCACGGAGACTGACATCCATGAACTCTGACATTCGCGTCGAGAAGGGCCATGCGGAGCCCGAGGAGGTCGCCGCCATCACGGCGATCCTGCTCGCCCGCGCCGCGGCCCGTACGTCCACGGAGACCCCGGCGCACGGCGGCGGCCACCGCAAGGCCGGCTGGCGCCGTCTGGAGCGCGAGCCCGGCTTCCGCGCCCCGCACAG
The DNA here is from genome assembly GCF_040296125.1 of Streptomyces sp. NPDC002265. Classification (NCBI taxonomy): domain Bacteria; kingdom Bacillati; phylum Actinomycetota; class Actinomycetes; order Kitasatosporales; family Streptomycetaceae; genus Streptomyces; species Streptomyces sp. NPDC002265. Next base: position 3,654 of record NZ_JBEOWS010000574.1, read on the forward strand.
CTGGCACGGCTAGGCAGCACCCCCCCAGAGCGCGTCAGGGCCCCTCTCTGCAGGAGAGGGG
>NZ_JBEOWS010000575.1:0-3710 GCF_040296125.1 Streptomyces sp. NPDC002265
TCGGCCCGCGTGGCGACTAGGCCGACGCGGGATCCGGCGCCCGGCGGGGACGCCGCCGCGGCCGGGGCCGCTGAGCCGTATGCCGCGGGGGCTCCGGCCCCCGCGGCTTCCCGCTCTCGCGCCCTCTTGCTCGCCCGCCTTCGGGACTTCCGGGACGGCGGGGGTCGCCCGTAGGGGCGTCGGTGACCGCCCCCGGGATTGTCAGTGGCTGCCCGCACAATGGAATCCGCACCGCGAAACGTGACGAAAGGGCGGCCTGACCCATGACCGTGTGGGACGACCTCGTCGGGCAGGAGAAGGTCAGCGAGCAGTTGGCCGCCGCTGCCCGGGACGCCGACGCCTTCGTCACGGCGGTGGCCGCCGGCACGCCGCTGCCCGAGGCGTCGAAGATGACGCACGCCTGGCTGTTCACCGGGCCGCCCGGTTCGGGGCGGACGCAGACGGCGCGGGCCTTCGCCGCCGCGTTGCAGTGCGTGAGCCCGGACCGCGCCCTCGGCGGGGCCCCCGGCTGCGGATTCTGCGACGGCTGCCACACGGCGCTCGTCGGCACCCACGCCGACGTCAGCACGGTCGCCGCCGTGGGCGCCGAGATCCTGGTGAAGGACATGCGGGACACGGTCCGCAAGTCGTTCACGTCACCGGCGAACGGCCGCTGGCAGGTGATCCTCGTCGAGGACGCCGAGCGGTTGAACGAGAAGTCGGCCAACGCCGTCCTGAAGGCCGTCGAGGAACCCGCGCCACGCACGGTCTGGCTGCTGTGCGCGCCCTCGCTGGAGGACGTGCTGCCGACCATCCGCTCCCGCTGCCGCCACCTCAACCTGCGGACCCCGTCGGTCGACGCCGTCGCCGACATGCTCGTACGCCGTGAGGGCATCGAGCCCGGCGTCGCCGCTGCCGCCGCCCGCGCCACGCAGGGGCACGTCGACCGGGCCCGCCGCCTCGCCTCCGATCCGGCCGCGCGTGAGCGCCGGGCCGCCGTGCTGAAGCTTCCGCTGCGGGTCGAGGACGTCGGCGGCTGCCTCCGGGCCGCCCAGGAGCTGGTCGACGCGGCCGCCGAGGACGCCAAGCAGCTCGCCGAGGAGATGGACGGCAAGGAGACCGAGGAGCTCAAGACGGCGCTGGGCGCGGTCCAGGGCGGCCGGATGCCGCGCGGCACGGCCGGTGTCATGAAGGACCTGGAGGACATGCAGAAGCGCCGCCGGACCCGGACCCAGCGCGACAGCCTCGATCTCGCCCTCACCGACCTCACCGGGTTCTACCGCGACGTCCTCGCCCTCCAGCTCGGCTCCCGGATCGCCCTGGCCAACACGGACGCGGAGGACGCCCTGGAGCGCCTCGCCCGCGGCAGCAGCCCGGAGTCCACCCTCCGCCGTATCGAGGCGATCGGCGCCTGCCGTGACGCCCTCGACCGGAACGTGGCGCCGCTGCTGGCGGTGGAGGCCATGACGATGGCCCTCAGATCGGGCTGAGGGGTCCGACGCGGGCACCCGCGGGGCGTCGGCCCCCCGTACGTAACCCGTACGGTCGTACCTCGTGTGCGCAGCGCATCGGTGACGTCGCACAGAGTTAGGCTCGCCTGATGCACACCAGGCGCGCCCTTCGTCCGACCGGCCGAAACCCCCGGCCCCGCTTCCGAGCCACCGGCACCGTCACGACGCGTGGCGTCGGCGTCCTGCTCGGCGTCGCGGCCCTGCTCGTCTCCGCGTGCTCCCCCCAGGGAGTGACGAGTTCCGGGACCACCACGACCGCCGCGGCCACCGCGGCCAAGGCGACCACCGCGGCGGCGCCGGCGCTGACCGCGCTGCCCCGAGCCACGCCCGCCGCGCTCGCGTCGTACTACCGGCAGAAGCTGACCTGGCGCAGCTGCGGCGCCCCCGGCTTCCAGTGCGCCACGATGAAGGCGCCGCTGGACTACGCCGATCCCGCCGCCGGTGACGTACGGCTGGCCGTGGCCCGCAAGAAGGCCACCGGACCGGGCGCGCGGCTGGGCTCGCTGCTGGTGAACCCGGGCGGACCGGGCGGCTCCGCGATCGACTACCTCGAGCAGTACGCCGGCATCGGCTATCCCACCGGCGTCCGCGCCCGCTACGACATGGTCGCCGTCGACCCGCGGGGCGTGGGCCGCAGCGAGCCCGTCGTATGCCTCGACGGCCGGCAGATGGACGCCTACACGCAGACGGACGTCACGCCCGACGACACGCGGGAGGTCGACGCACTCGTCGGCGCGTACAAGAAGTTCGCCGAGGGCTGCGGCCGGAACGCCCCCCGGCTGCTGCGCCATGTCTCGACCGTGGAGGCGGCCCGGGACATGGACATCCTGCGGGCGGTGCTGGGCGACGAGAAGCTGCACTACATGGGGGCCTCGTACGGGACACTCCTCGGGGCGACGTACGCGGGCCTGTATCCCGAGCGGGTGGGCCGGATGGTTCTGGACGGCGCGCTGGACCCGGAGCTGTCCGCGTACGAGACGAACCTCGACCAGACGGCGGGATTCGAGACGGCCTTCCAGTCGTTCGCGAAGGACTGTGTGCGGCAGCCCGACTGCCCGCTGGAGAGCAAGGACAAGACACCCGAGCAGGTCGGCGACAGCCTCAAGGCCTTCCTCCAGAAGCTCGACGCCCACCCCATCCCCACGGGCGACCGGGACGGCCGCAAGCTCGGGGAGGCCCTGGCCACCACCGGCGTGATCACCGCGATGTACGACCAGACGTCCTGGCCGCAGCTGCGCGAGGCGCTGGACGCGGCGATGAAGGACAACGACGGCTCCGGACTGCTCGCCCTGTCCGACACCTACTACGAACGCGACTCCGAGGGGCACTACAGCAATCTGATGTTCGCCAACGCGGCGGTGAACTGCCTGGACCTCCCACCCTCGTTCGACGGCCCCGGACAGGTGGAGCAGGCCCTGCCCGCCTTCGAGAAGGCCTCCCCGGTCTTCGGTGCGACCCTCGCCTGGGCCGCCCTGAACTGCGCGTACTGGCCGGTGAAGCCCACGGGTGAGCCGCACCGCATCCGGGCGCAGGGCGCGCCCCCGATCGTCGTGGCCGGTACGACGCGGGACCCGGCGACCCCGTACCGCTGGGCCCAGGCCCTGGCCGGCCAGCTCTCCTCGGGCCGCCTCCTCACCTATGTGGGCGACGGCCACACCGCCTACGGCCGCGGCAGCAAGTGCATCGACTCCACGATCGACACCTACCTCCTCGACGGCACCCCTCCGGCCGTGGGAAAACGCTGCTCGTAGCCCTGGTCACCGGCCCCGAAGCCCCCGCTCCGGGGCCGGTACGAAGCACCCCTCGAAACTGTGTAGACTTACCGACGTTGCTGATCGCACCATGGTGCGGACAGCGCGCCGCCTTAGCTCAGATGGCCAGAGCAACGCACTCGTAATGCGTAGGTCTCGGGTTCGAATCCCGAAGGCGGCTCAGCGAAAAACCCCGGGTCACCCATCACGTGACCCGGGGTTTTGGTGTTAGCCCAGACGGCGGCGGGCGCGAGCGCGGATCGCGCGCCGGCTCCCGAGCGACTTCCGTCTGCTGCTTGAACCGAGTCGTGCCGCGCCGGGCAGTTTGTTCATCGGTTCAATCCTGCATGAATCGACGGCCCGCCCCCAAGGGGGCGGGCCGGCGCCGTTAATAATGGTGGGGGGGTTGCCCGGGGGCCAGCGGGTGGGCCACCCAGAGTTAGTGAAGCAGCGGGGGACAATGACCAGG
>NZ_JBEOWS010000576.1:0-3705 GCF_040296125.1 Streptomyces sp. NPDC002265
GGGCATGCCGGACCCCGCGTCTGCGGCATGATCCGCCGGACAGGCCCCAGGGCGGGCAACTCCCGTCGCCCGCCCCTGAGTCCGCCGGGTGCCCGGCGCACCGTGAGGCCGGTGCGCCGGACCCGGGTCAGCCGATCTCGACGAGCAGGTCGCCACCCTCCACCTGCTGGATCCGGTTGATCGCCAGCCTGGTCACCTTCCCGGCCTTCGGGGCGGTGATGGTGGCCTCCATCTTCATCGCCTCGATGGTGGCCACCGTGGCCCCGGCCTCGACCTCGTCCTCCTCGTCGACGACGAGCGTCACCACGCCCGCGAACGGCGCCGCCACATGGCCCGGCTTGGCCCGGTCCGCCTTCTCGGTCGCCGGGACGTCGGAGGCCGCCGCGGTGTCGCGCACCTGGATCGGGCGCAGTTGGCCGTTGAGCGTCGACATCACGGTGCGCATGCCGCGCTCGTCGGCCTCGCCCACGGCCTCCAGCTCGATCAGCAGCCGGACGCCGGGCTCCAGGTCGACGACGTACTCCGTACCCGGGCGCAGGCCGTAGAAGAAGTCCTTGCTGTCCAGCACGCTCGTGTCGCCGTAGGTCTGGCGGTGCGTCTCGAAGTCGCGCGTCGGCCCGGGGAACAGCAGCCGGTTGAGCGTCGCGCGGGGGGCCTTCTCCAGGCCGGTGCGGTCCTCCTCGGTCAGCTCCTGCACGGGCTTGGCCTCGCCGCGGCCGCGCAGCGCCTTGGTACGGAACGGCTCCGGCCAGCCGCCGGGCGGGGTGCCCAGTTCGCCGCGCAGGAAGCCGATCACGGAGTCGGGGATGTCGAACCGGTCCGGGGTCTCCTCGAACTCCGCCGGCGTCACTCCGGCGCCCACCAGGTGCAGGGCGAGGTCGCCGACCACCTTGGACGACGGGGTGACCTTGACCAGGTGGCCCAGGATGCGGTCGGCGGCCGCGTACATCGCCTCGATGTCCTCGAAGCGGTCGCCGAGGCCCAGCGCGACCGCCTGGGTACGCAGGTTGGACAGCTGCCCGCCGGGGATCTCGTGGTGGTAGACGCGCCCGGTCGGCGAGGCCAGGCCCGCCTCGAACGGCGCGTAGATGCGGCGCACGCTCTCCCAGTACGGCTCCAGGTCGCCGACGGCCTGGAGGTCGAGGCCGGTGGGCCGCTCGGAGTGGTCGGTCGCGGCCACGATCGCCGACAGCGACGGCTGCGAGGTGGTGCCCGCCATCGAGGCCACCGCTCCGTCGACGGCGTCGGCGCCGGCCTGGATCGCGGCGAGGTAGGTGGCGAGCTGGCCGCCCGCGGTGTCGTGGGTGTGCAGGTGCACCGGCAGGTCGAACTCCCGGCGCAGGGCCGACACCAGCTTCGCGGCGGCCGGCGCGCGCAGCAGTCCGGCCATGTCCTTGACCGCCAGGACATGGGCACCCGCGGCCACGATCTGCTCGGCCAGCCGCAGGTAGTAGTCCAGGGTGTACAGCCGCTCCGCCGGGTTCGACAGGTCGGAGGTGTAGCACAGCGCCACCTCGGCGACGGCAGTGCCCGTCTCCCGTACGGCGTCGATCGCGGGCCGCATCTGGGAGACGTCGTTGAGGGCGTCGAAGATGCGGAAGATGTCGATGCCGGTGGCCGCGGCCTCCTGCACGAAGGCGTCGGTCACCTCCGTCGGGTAGGGCGTGTAGCCCACGGTGTTGCGGCCGCGCAGCAGCATCTGGAGGCAGATGTTGGGCACCGCCTCGCGCAGGGCGGCCAGCCGCTCCCAGGGGTCCTCGGCGAGGAAGCGCAGGGCGACGTCGTAGGTGGCACCGCCCCAGCACTCCAGGGACAGCAGCTGCGGCAGGGTGTGCGCGACGGTGGGGGCGACGGCGAGGAGGTCCTTGGTGCGCACCCGGGTGGCCAGCAGCGACTGGTGGGCGTCGCGGAAGGTGGTGTCGGTGACACCGATGGTCGGCGACTCGCGCAGCGCGCGGGCGAAGCCCTGCGGGCCGAGCTCGACCAGCCGCTGCCGGGAGCCCGCGGGCGGCTCGGCGGTGAACGGCGGCGCCAGCTTGGTGACCGGGTCGATCAGCACGGGCCGCTCGCCGTGCGGCTTGTTCACCGTGACGTCGGCGAGGTAGGTCAGCAGCTTGGTGCCGCGGTCGGCGGAGTGCCGGGCGGTGAGCAGCTGCGGCCGCTGTTCGATGAACGAGGTCGTCACCCGCCCGGCCTGGAAGTCCGGGTCGTCCAGCACGGCCTGGAGGAAGGGGATGTTGGTGGCGACACCGCGGATGCGGAACTCGGCGACGGCACGCCGGGCCCGGCCGATCGCGGACTTGAAGTCCCGTCCCCGGCAGCTGAGTTTGACGAGCATGGAGTCGAAGTGCGCGCTGATCTCGGTGCCCGCGTGGGTGGTTCCGCCGTCCAGGCGGATTCCGGAGCCGCCCGGCGAGCGGTAGGCGGTGATCCGCCCGGTGTCGGGACGGAAGCCGTTGGCCGGGTCCTCGGTGGTGATACGGCACTGGAGGGCGGCCCCGTGCAGGGCGACGGTCTCCTGGGACAGGCCGAGGTCGGCCAGGCTCTCCCCGGCCGCGATGCGCAACTGGGCCTGCACCAGGTCGACGTCGGTGACCTCCTCGGTCACCGTGTGCTCGACCTGGATGCGCGGGTTCATCTCGATGAAGACGTGGTTGCCCTCGGGGTCGAGCAGGAACTCGACGGTACCCGCGTTGCGGTAGCCGATCTGCCGGGCGAAGCGCACCGCGTCTGCGCACATGCGGTCGCGCAGCTCCGGGTCGAGGTTCGGCGCGGGGGCCATCTCGATCACCTTCTGGTGGCGCCGCTGCAACGAGCAGTCGCGCTCGAAGAGATGGATGACATTGCCCTGGCCGTCGGCGAGGATCTGCACCTCGATGTGGCGGGGGTCGACGACGGCCTTCTCCAGGAAGACGGTCGGGTCGCCGAACGCCGAGGCCGCCTCGCGCGACGCCGCCTCGATGGACTCCCGCAGCAGCGCGGGGTCCTCGACCCGGCGCATACCGCGGCCGCCGCCGCCGGCGACCGCCTTGACGAACACGGGGAAGCCGATCTCCTCGGCGGCACGCACGAGTTCGTCCACGTCGGTGGAGGGTGCGCTGGAGCCGAGCACCGGCACGCCGGCCTCGCGGGCCGCGGCCACCGCGCGGGCCTTGTTGCCCGTCAGTTCCAGGGTGCGGGCGCTCGGTCCGACGAAGGTGATGCCCGCCTCCTCGCAGGCGCGCGCCAGGTCGGGGTTCTCGGAGAGGAATCCGTAGCCCGGGTAGACCGCGTCGGCTCCGGCGCGGCGCGCGGCCCCGACGATCTCCTCGACGGAGAGGTAGGCCCGCACGGGGTGCCCCGGCTCGCCGATCTCGTAGGCCTCGTCCGCCTTCAGCCGGTGCAGCGAGTTGCGGTCCTCGTGCGGGAAGACGGCGACGGTCCGCGCGCCGAGTTCATAACCCGCGCGGAACGCCCGGATCGCGATCTCACCACGGTTGGCGACCAGTACCTTGCGGAACATCCTGGATCCCTTCAGCCTGCCGGTGACGAGGACCATGGTGTCGGCGTCAGGCCGGTTGTGCCATGTGACCCGGGCCACCCACCTCGCGTTTCCCCCGATGGACTGCGGCGCCCCGCCCCCCGCGGGGCGCGGCCGCGGCGGGGGCCGCCCGGCGGGGGGGGGGGGGGGGATTGGGGTCCGGCGCCGCCCGGGGGGGGGTAAGA
>NZ_JBEOWS010000577.1:0-3664 GCF_040296125.1 Streptomyces sp. NPDC002265
TGGACGGGCCGGCCGGGGCGGCGCCGGCGCCGTAGCGGCCGGCACCGGCGACGGCACACGCCGCGGCGAGCGCCGCGAGACGAAGTGACTTATGCATGACACGAGTTCTACGCGCGTCGCCCTGGTGGGCGCGAGACCCGTTGCCTGATCGATATCTCCCTCACAGGCAAAAAACGGGTCAAGCGCCCCGGAGTCGACGGCACTTCGTCAGTCCATGGTCGCGCCGATGGTGCTGCTGCCCGTGGTCAGGAACGTCGTCACGGGCAACGCACCGCCGGACTGGCGGGAGTTGTACGTGGTCGTGGCGTCCGTCGACTTGAAGGCGGGGGTGCTGATGCCGCTGTCCCAGTTGTTGCCGGCCGAGACCACCGAGGAGCCCTTGGAGACCGAGCCGCTGCCGCTGCCCACGGCCAGGTTCTTGCCGAGGCGGGCCGCGCTGGTGGCGAAGTAGTAGCCCCAGTTGCCGTTGGCGTAGGCGGTGGAGCGGTTGATGACGATGGCGCCGGTGTTGGAGTTCTCGGTGAAGCCGTTGCCCTTGTTGCCCCAGGCCGCCGAGTTGTTGACGACATGGGCGACCACCTCACCGTCGCCGCCCAGCTTGTAGCCGTTGCCGTCACCGGCGAAGGCCGAGTCGGACCAGCGGTTGACGCCGTTGCCGAAGGACCAGGTGTGCTCGACGGTGACGGGCGAGGAGAAGGACCAGAAGTCGATCCCGTCGTCCGAGTTGTTGTAGAGGCGGGCGCCGGTGATGAGGTTGCCGGAGCCGGAGCCGAACTTCACGGCGACGCCGTCGGCGTTCTCACCGTGGTTGGCGGCGTCGTAGTTGCCGTAGCTGTCCAGGTACTTGACGGTGTTGTTGACCGTGCCGTCGCCGGTGAGGGTGAACCCGGAGTCGCCGCCGTCGATGGTCTTGATGTCGGTCCAGTTGGTGCCGGTGCAGGACTGGCAGACGACCGCGCTGTCCGGGGAGTTCTGGAAGGTGATGCTGGAGACGTTCCAGTAGTCGGCGGTCAGCTTGAAGATCCAGTCCCCGTCCGGGAGCGAGGAGCCGTCGATCTTGACGGTCTCCGAGCCGTACGCGGTCAGTGTGACCGGGGCGGAGGAGGTGCCGTTGACCGTGGACTGGAGGGTGGCCGTCGGGTAGTAGGTGCCGCCGCGGACCTGGATGACGGTGCCTGCGCCGGCGTTCTTGATGGCGCTGGTCAGATCGGTCACGTTGCTGACGACCACGGTGGCGGCCTGGGCCTGGGTGGGGAGGACCGCGAGGCCCGATCCTAAGGCCAGGGCGGCGGTGAGGGTGAGAGCGGTACGACGGGACATGGCGTGCGGTTCCTTTCGCCGTGCGGCTGTGTCGGGTGAGGGTGCTGGGGACGTCATGGGCGGTCACGGGCGGCCGTGGGGCCGCCAGTCGCGCAGATAGGTCCGCGGGGTGTGCTCGGCGGCCTCCCGCGCCGTCAGCTGCGGCCGGTTCTCCGGGACCGTGATCACCGCGCCGGGGCCGGAGTCGGCGTACTCGCGAAAGCGCATGGTCTGCCACGGGTAGGCGTCGCGCATGTTCGTGTACGGGGCCACCGCGTCGATGCCGGGGCCCAGCCAGGTGTCCCGGACCACCAGCGAGGGCCACGCGGTCGTCTCGTACGACGGCACCCAGGGCCGGGCGAGCTTGTAGGCCGCGTCCTCGGCGGCCGAGGTGACCCGGCAGCGGACGGCGAGGAATCCGTAGGGGTTGGCGCGGGCCGTGGCGGGCGCGAAGACCATGCCCTTCGGGGTGAAGGCCACCTCCCGTCGCAGGGTGTGGAACCGGCAGCGTTCGAACACGGCGGTCGCCCGGCCGAAGACGAAGTCGACGTCGCCCTCGATGTGGCAGTGACGGAAGTACTGGCGGTCGAAGGCGTCGAGGGCGGTCGTGTCCGCGAACAGGGTGTCCTGGTGGGCCAGCAGGCGGACGTTCTCGAAGGACGAGCGGTCCCCGGTGACGTAGGCCGCGACCGCCTGGGTGCCGGTGATCTCCGGGTGGTCGGCGCGCAGCCAGTCGTTGGCGAGGGTCAGGTCGCGGACGGTGAGACCGGGGGCCGCCGAGGTGAAGGTGGCGGATCCGGCCGTGCCGTACGTGCCCGAACCGTCCGGCCGCTGGGTGCCGTTGGCGCGGTCGAGGACGATGACGGTGTCGCGCGGGTCGCCGGTGGCGCCGCGCAGGGTCAGCTCCGCCGCGTCGGCGGGGACGGTGACGGCCTCGCGGTAGGTCCCCGGGTGCACGACGATCGTCCGGCCCGGCCGGTCCACCCGGTCCACGGCCCGCTGCACCGAGTCGCCGGGGCGTACGTGCAGGACCCGGCCGTCGTGGGCCGCGGCAGGGCCGGCGGCCACCGGGACGAAGGCGCCGGCCAGGCCGGTGAGGAGGGTGCGTCGGCGCATGTCCGTCAGCACTCCTTCCAGGGCGCCCAGTCGCCGAGGTAGACCTCGCGGGTCGCCGACCGGGCTTCCTCGTGGGTGAGTTGGGGCCGGTTCTCCGGGACCGTGATCTCGGCGCCGGGACCGTTGTCGCGGTACTCGGCGAACCGCTGGTCCTGCCACGGGTAGGCGGCCGACATGTCGGTGTAGGGCGCGACCGCGTCGATGCCGGCGCCCAGGTGGGTGTCGCGGACGGTGAGCATGGGGCGGGCGGTGGGGTCGGAGCCGGGCACCCAGGGACGGGCCAGCTTGTAGAAGGCGTCCGGGGCCGCACTGCCGACCCGGCTCCGGCTCACCAGATAGCCGCACGGGTTGGCGGCCGCGGTGGACGGCGCGAACACGAAGCCGTAGGGGGCGCCGGCCAGATCGGTGCGGTCCAGGGTGCGGAAGTGGCAGTTCTCGTAGACGGCGGTCGCCCGGCCGAAGACGAAGTCGACGTCGCCCTCGACGTAGCAGTGGGCGTAGTACTGGCGGGCGAAGGCGGTCAGGGCGCGGGAGTCGGCGTACAGCGTGTCCTGGTGGCCGAGGAAGCGGCAGTGGTGGAAGGCCGAGCGGTCGCCCTGCACCTTGATCGCGACGGCCTGGGTGCCGGTGACGCCTGGGTGGTCGGCGCGCAGCCAGTCGTTGGCGAAGGTGATCCAGCGGGCGGTGAAGCCGTCGGCCTGCACGGTCGTGGTGGCGGACCCGGTGGTGCCGTAGGTGCCCGAGCCGTCGGGCCTGGGTGTGCCGGCCGCGTTGTCGTACACGATCACGACGTCCCGGGGGTCTTGCGAGGCGCCGATCCAGGTCGTCCCGGTGCGGGTGGCGTCGACGGCGACCGTCTCCCGGTAGGTGCCGGGCGCGATGACCAGGGTCCAGCCGCTGCCGGCCGCGGCGGTCACGGCGGCCTGGACGGTGGTGAAGTCGCCCCGCCCGCCCCGGTCGACGTACAGGGTGGCCGGGGTGGCGCGGTCGGCCGGTGAACCGTAGCGGCCGAAGGGGCGGGGGCGGGCCGCGGCCCGTGCGGGGGCCGGGGTGAGACCGAGGGCGGCGCCCGCGCCGGCGCCCGCCAGGAGGAAACCCCGGCGGGAGAGAGAAAGGGGGAGGTGCGAGGGCATACGGCTGCTCCTTCGCGGTGCGGCTCGTGCGGGTCGGGTGGTGGGAGGGAGGAGTCGGGTGATGGGAGGGAGGAACGGAGAGGGCGGAGGAACGGAGAGGGCGGGAGGTGCGGGCC
>NZ_JBEOWS010000578.1:0-3662 GCF_040296125.1 Streptomyces sp. NPDC002265
CTGCTGCCGAGCCTCGCCGCCGTCTGGGGCGACCAGCAGGGGCCGCGCCCGCTGCTGCTGGGCGCGGCCGCGCTGCTGGTCACCGTGATGGGCGCCCGGCACCGGCTCAAGGCGCCGCTGGTGCTGGGCGGTGCGACGCTCGTCCTGGACTGTCTGCACGAACTCGCCCCGTACCTGGTCCAGCTGGCCGGTGTGCTGCCCCGCTGGATGCCTCCCGCGCTCGCCGGACTGCTGCTGCTCGCGCTCGGCGCGACGTACGAGCGGCGGATCCGGGATGTCCGGCGGGTGCGGGAGGTGCTGGGGCGGATGGACTAGGGCAGCCACCGGCCGACCCGGCCCCGGGCCCCACCTCCTGGGGCCGTCGGCGCCCGACGGCGCCCGCCGCGGTCAGTCGGGCATCCGGTCGCCGAGCAGTGCCAGGTTCTCGATGGCGGCGAGGCCGTAGAGCGCGGTGTCGTTGCTCGACACCCAGGCGGCCTCGCTGCCCGCGACCAGGGTGACCGGGCCGTCGAGCCGCTCCGTCTTCCACGGTGAGGACTCCGTGTAGCCGTCGGAGCCGTAGAACTTCGCCCAGGCCCGCTGGGCGAGCGCCGCGTCGCCGGTCCGGACGGCGGCGTAGGCGTCGAGGCGGGAGTGGCCCTGGAAGAGCAGCAGGGTGCCGAAGTTGGTGCCGTACCGGGCCGCCTGTTCGGTCTTGGAGGCGTTGAAGTAGCGGCAGTAGTCGTAGTAGGCCTCGTCGAAGGCCGGCATGTCGGTGAGGTGGATCAGTTCGGCGCACAGCTCGTTCAGGCCGAAGACGGCCGACAGATGGGAGACGCCCACGACGGGCGTGGTGGCGACGGCGAACCTGCCGGTGTCCAGGTCGTACAGGCCGCTGCCCTGGACGAAGCCGTTGGGCTGGGCGGCGATGCCCTCCATGGTGGACAGCACACGGGCCTTGGCCTTCTCCCACTTGGGGCCCTTGCGTTCCCACTCGGTGAGCCAGGCCGAGACCAGACCGCTCCAGTCGGTGCCGAAGCCGATGGACAGGGCGTGCCGGTCGGGGGTGTAGGGGTCGGTGCGGACCTTGCGGTTGGGGTCGAGGACGAGGAACGTCTCGTCGGAGTCGACGTTGGCGTGCATGAGGTCGCCCACCCGCTCGTCGGCGGTGAGGAAGTAGTAGAAGCGCCGGTAGGTGGTGTTGGCGATGCGCTGCTGCTTGGCGCTGTCGGCGTAGTGCTGCACACCGTGCCGGGTACCGAGGCCGGCCCACTGGCCGAGGTGGTAGACGTCGACCTCGCCGGTGTGCCGGGTCATGGCCTCGGCGAAGCGGAAGATGTCGGAGCGGCCGGAGCGCAGGTAGGCGTACCAGAGCCAGAGGTCGGGCGACAGCTCGGAGTTGTCCCAGGCGTAGCCGCCGATGTCGTAGCGCCACACGTGCCGCACCGTGTCGTAGGTGTGCATGATGTCGCCGTAGTCCCAGAAGCCGTACCAACGGCGCATCTCCACCTGGTCCTTGTAATAGGTGAAGAGGAAGTCGAGGTGGTCCTCGATCCTCGCCTTGGCGGGGGTGGAGCGGTCCGGCTCGGAGTAGAGGCCGGGGCCGAAGACCTTGGCCTTGATGAGCTGCTTGGGCGGCGCGGCGAGCTGGGGCAGTACACGCACCGCCTCTATCTGGGCCGCGAGTTGCTCGGGGGTGGGGGTCGACTCGTTGGCCCAGAAGAGGAGTTCGGAGGTGCGGGCGATGCCGTACGGGGTGCCGAACTCCGGCTCGTAGTCCTCGTAGGTGATGTTGAGGCCTTCGAGCTGTTCGGCGTACGTGTCCTGGCCCATGCCGTCGTGGTAGAAGCGCAGGTCCATGGGCTGCGCCTCGGGCGACCAGAGCCAGACGGTCACCTCGGCCGCGTCGGTCTGGGCGCCGCGGATGTCGAGCTGGGCGGGGTACTTCTCCCAGAAGTCGCGCAGGCCGAAGGAGAGCCCGCCGCTCGCGCCGCCGACGTAGCCGAACCCGGAGGCGCGCCGGCCGCCGCCCGCGCCGATCCAGCCGTGGCCCTTCTTCGTCCGCTTGCGGACCGTGAAGCCGTCGGCGGACAGCTGGGAGAGCGTGTAGTCGCCCCACTCGGGGATGTACTGGAGCCGGGTCGTCACCCGCTGGTCCCAGGTGGACGGGTCGGGCAGCTTCTGGCCCGCGTACTGGGCGGCCTGGACGGCCGCTCCGGGGTCGCGGCGCAGTCCGGTGATGCCCTGGACGGCCTCGCGCAGCAGGCCGGTGCCCTCGCCGCCGAGCCGGATGTGGCGGTCGTAGGCCGCGTCCCGCATCGGCACGGTGAAGCGGACGCCGAGGCCGCGGATGAAGTCGCCGGCGGCCTTGCCGGGCTCCTGGGCGCCGTCGTAGGTGACGGTGTGCACCATGCGGAAGGAGTCGGCGCCCGCGTAGAAGTAGAGGCGGATCGAGAACGGCAGCCAACTGCGGCTGCCCTTGCGGTGCTTGCCGTCGATGCGCACGACCGCGCGGACGGGGCCGTCCTGCTCGACGGTCACCTCGGCGATGACGCTCTCGAAGCGCTCGGTCTTCACCGAGCCCTGGTCATCGTCCTCGATCTCCGGCTGGCGGATCAGTACGAGGCGGCCGTTGCCGGCGATCTGCGTCGAACCGCGGGTGACGGACTTGATCAGCGTCGTTCCCGAGGTACCGATCCGTGCGGTGATCACCCCGGTCGACACGTCGACGGTGCCGCCGCTGCGGTCGACGGTCACCTTCTTCCCGGCCTGCGCGGGTGTGCCCGCGGCGAGGGTGAGTCGGCCGGTCCCCTCGGCGACCGCGTGCGCGGTCCACTTCAGGGAGCCGTCCGGCCAGTAGGCGATCGGCCAGGACTGGACGGGGACGGCCCGGCCGTCGGCGTCCGTCAGCGCGAAGGTCTGGTCCTCCTGGTAGGTGCCCATGGGCCAGGGCACGCCGAGGGTGGAGCCGGGGGCGGCGCCGAGACCGCCGTCCTCCAGCCAGTCCAGGGTCACCGGGTCGTCGTCGGCCGCCGCAGCGACCGGGGCGGCCTGGGCGGTGCCGCTGCCGAGCGCCCAGCTGAACTGGGCGGCGGCGCCGGCGACGGCCGCCGCCTTCAGGAGGGACCTGCGAGGAATGGGAGACATGGATGCAGCCTTTCCTTGCCGTGCGGATGCAGGGGGTGGTCAGGGGCATGACAGAGCGCGGTACGGCGGGACGGGGTGCGGCGCCGGCAGCACATGGGATGGTTCCGACGGCGCGTCAACCGGGCCGGTGGTGCGTCAGGGGCGCCGGGGCGATGCCCGGGCGCGTCAGCGGCGCCGGTGAAGGTCCCGGCGTTCCTCCACGGCCACCGCGGCCCCCGCGACCGCGCCGAGCACGGGTACGGCGAGCGGTGGGGTGAACCAGCCCGACAGGACCACCACCGCCAGTCCGCCGACGAGCAGAAACGATCCGGCCGGGTCGAGCACCGTACGACGGCCGGCCTCGGCCACCAGCGAGCGCCAGCGCGCCCCCGGTGTCCACACCGCCGCCGCGCGCAGTCCGGTCACGGTGAGGCCGATCAGGGCGGCCGCACCGACCGCGCCGACGAGCGGGCCGCCGGGCAGCCCGGCCCGCGCGGCCCGGACGTCGACCCAGACCGCCGCGACGGCCGCCCACCAGGCCAGCCCGGCGAGCGCGC
>NZ_JBEOWS010000579.1:0-3594 GCF_040296125.1 Streptomyces sp. NPDC002265
GCCGGGATTCCGCCATGCCCGAGCACCGAAATCGTTTCGGCCACCCCACAGTTGTCCCTCAGCGACGCCTCATCGCCCCAACCGAAACGGCGAGGCTAAGCTTGGAATTTATCCTCACCGTGCCTGGTGTTCCTTGATCGAATCGGCGCGCTTGACCGTCTTTCCGACGTCGTGACGTGTGGCCCGGTGCTTGTTCTTCGAGCCGGCGGTCGGTCTCCTTCCGCAGCCCGTCGACACGTCGGCGAGCAGCGAGCTCGTGCTGTTCCGGCGGTCCAACAACCGACGGCATCCGCGACTTCGCGGGCAGCGGCGACACGACAAGCCACTACTCCCGCGGGATTGCCGACTGTACGCCCGACCAGCCAAAACGCAGTCCCGAGCCCGGAAGGACAACAGCCTCCAAGCCCGCTGACCTGCAAGAAGCTTCTAGAGTTGGCCTTGCCGCCTGGCGTCTTCGGCCTCGTCCGAGGCGCTGGCCAGTTCGTAGTCGGCGGCTGCGTCGGCCCAGAACTCCCTGGCCGTCGCATCCAGGCCTTGTGCGCGAAGAAGTCTCGCAGCGTTGCAGCCGACGTCCCCGGCCTTGTACCACTCGTGGCCCGCTCTCAAGAGGTCTCGAGCCTGTTTGAACCACTCCAAGGCGCTGCCGAAGTCTCCCTGCAGTTCGAGCAAGACACCCACATGGTTGGTGGCCAACCCCACTCCGCACGTGTCGTTGAGGCTCCGGGAGAGCTTGTAGGCGTGTTCCAAGGACGCGTAGGCACTTCGCATTTGGCCGACCTGGGTCAGAACGACACCGAGACTGTTGCGGGCGCCGGCCTCTCCGTACGGATCCCCGACGGCGGCGAACAGGTCTGCGGCCTTGGCCAGAAGGGGGATGGCGGACTCGGGGTGGTCCTGTTCCGACATTATGGCCCCGATATTGATGAGTGCGCTGGCTTCTTCGCGTTGGTCACCGTGGCTGCGATGTGCTGTGAGTGCGGCGAGATAGGCATCCAGGGCCTCCTCACGCCTACCGCACTGTCGCAGGGACAGACCGAGATTGTTGAGGATCCCGCCCGGGTGTTCCTGCTCCGTAAGCTCCCAAGCCGCCATGGCCTGACGGTACTTCTGGACGGCGTCCTCGAATCGCCGCAAGCCATGCAGTGCCTGACCTTGGGCGTCGAGGGACATGGCTTGCCCGCCACTGTCGTCGAGATCCCGAGCGCCGTCCCAGGCCGCTTGCGAGACGCGCAACAAGTCGTCGAAAGCCCTGCTGTGAATCAGGTGTCTCCGCAGGATGTGCGCCAGCAGGATCGCTGTCTGCCGGGTCTCGGTCCGGGCTTGCCGGTCCGCTGCCCAGAGAGCGGCTGCAACAAGCCCGTTGTGCTCGGAGGCCAGCCATGTGAGCGCGAGGTCGCGGCTGCCGTGGAAGAAGTCCTTGTGCTCTGAGATGGGTTCTCCGCCGAGGTATGTCATCGCGGATGCCCCGAGCGTGAAGTAGCCAATTACCAGACGGTGGCGGGCTTCCGCTGGGGCTTCGGGCGCCGCGGCGTCCTGCTGCGCGGAGGCCCTGGCGTGGCTGCGCACCAGATCGTGCATCTTCCAGTGCCTGGGGTTCGGGTGGGCGGTCAGGAGGCATTCTGCCGTCAGGCCGTCGAGCACCGGCAGGACGTCCATGACGGGTACCGCGATCAGGAGCGCTGCGGAGAACGGTCCCAACGTCGGGCCCGGGTGGAGTGCCAGCATTCGCATGGCGCGCGTCATTTCTGGTGCGAGGTGGGCGTACAACGTGTCGAGGACAGGTTCGAGAGCGTGCTGCCGACCGTACTGATCCCCGTCTTGCGCGCGTATGCGATGCCCCATGGCGCTGATCTCCTCCGCGATGGCCGAGATCGTGCTCGACCGTCGCCGTCGCAGGATTGCGCCGGCTATGACCAAGGCGAGTGGCAGGTGACCGCAGAGGCGGGCGAGCCGGTCGGTGGCCTGCTCCTCCTCGGACATGCGGTCGTCGTCTGGTTGGAGTGACTGCGCGAGGAGACGGCGGCTTTCCTCAGGGGACAATTCCTCGATGCGGAACTGCTGAACGGGAAAGGAATCGAACACTCGTCGGGACGTGATCAGCACCTGATGCTTCCCCTTGCCCGGTAGTAATGGGGCGACCTGCGTGGGGTCGGCGGCGTTGTCCAGCAGGAGCAGCATTCGTTCACGTCGGCTCAGAACGTCGCGGAATCGACGGTATCGTGCGTCCGGTGTCGGTGGCAGCTGCGGTCCGTGTATACCGAGGTCTGCGAGTAGCGACACCACAGCCTGGTCAGGTGTGAGGGGTTCGTCGTGGTACCCCAAGAGATCGATGAAGAGAGCGCCACCCGGGAACCAGCCCTTGGTGAGCGCATCATGGGCGACATGCAGCGCGAGTGCGGTCTTGCCCGCACCTCCCAAGCCAGCGATCGCGCAGACAGCCCCTGGCCCAGGCTCCGCAGTTGCGGGTCCGGGCCTGAGAACGCCTCTCAGGCCGCCGATCTCGGTGGTCCGGCCGGTGAACGCCAGCGGCTGGTCCGGCAGCGTGCATATCGCTCCGGGCTCGTTCTCCCCAGTGTGCAGGTGCCCGATGACATCACTGGAAAAGGTACCGACGGGGGAGGCGAGGTACGGCTGCTGCTTGTTGAGGATTGCCACCGCCACTGCCGCCGCCTGTCCGGCGGCCTGCTGCCGGGCTCCCGAAGCGTCGGCCTCATGTCTGTCAGGTGCGGCGCGATTGCTGATACCTCGGATCACGAGGGCCTCCAGGCCGTTGAGATGGGCGGCGTGGGCGGCGTGGGCGGCGCCGGAGCCTTCCATCTCGATCGCACAGGCGTCGTTGTAGGTCCGTTGGATGAATTCGGCAAACGCGGACGACTCATCGTCGGCCAGGACGGCATCGGAGCACGCAATCGGTTTGCAATGGCCGCGTACGTCGTCCCTCATGTCTCGCAGCACCGAACGCGCTGTCTGTACCAGCCGGTGCGCGCCGTGCCATACCTCGGGCCGGGCGTGGAATCCTTGCGGGGAGTGCTTGCCACCATGGATGGAATAAACTTTCGTTCCGACTATGACGTCTCCGATCGCGATATCGTCCTTGAGGCTGCCCGCGACCCCGACGAACAGCAGCACCTGTGGGCGGAGCCAGCCAACGATCTGCGTGGTGAGCGCGGCGGCGTTGACAGCTCCGGTGCCCAGCTCGGCGATCGCCACGCTCCAGGGCGTATTTCCGAGCCGACCGTGTTCCACCCGGGTGCCGTTGTCGTGGACGCGTTCTTGCGTATCCATCAGGTGGGCACGCACGGCGTCGTACTCGACTGCAAGCGCGGTGAGAATCACTGCGGTGGGCTGAATCCTGGACATGAAATCAAGGTACTGCCGCGTTATCACTGTGCGCAGGGCAGTGGGCAGGATGAAAGAGGGAGTCCGGGCCGGAGCTGGAGGCGGGATTCACCTGTGGGGAGTTGCTACTTGCTGAATCGCTGAACAGCACAGCGCCAAGGATGAACAGTTGGGTCTGATGCAGGTTCGGGTGACAGGTGAAACAGTGAAACCCAACCTCCAAACAAACCATAGGTAAGGGGGTTTTATTTTTAG
>NZ_JBEOWS010000580.1:0-3587 GCF_040296125.1 Streptomyces sp. NPDC002265
GCACGACGCCGCAGCTCAGCGGGGTAAGGGGAGGGACGTGCCATGACTCAATCCTCTCAGAGAATCGAGTCTCCATTCGAACCGGTGCGGTTCAGATTCCTCTTTGGGTGGTTATATGTCCTGGTAGCGGGGTGGTTGGGGGTGCTCGGGGGCGGGTGCTGGGCGATGGTTTTATGGGCGCGACCGGAACGCGACGAGGACGAGCGGGCTGTCGTCCGCCGGCTGGCGCGGGCGCGGAAGGCGCCTCGGGATGCGGTGATGCGGGCCCGAATGATCGAGTTGAGCTGGTCGGGGCTGCGGGTGCCGGCGATCGTCGTGGAGCTGGGCTGCAGCCAGAAGACGGTCCGCTGCTGGCTGCACCGCTTCAACCGTCTGGGCCTGCAGGGACTGGATGATCTGGGCGGGCAGGGCCGCAAGCGGCGGATCACCGAGCACGAGCGGTCCCGGATCATCTCCCTGGTCAAGACGGGCCCGCCGGGGCGGCCGGTGCACCGGATCGTCGCAATGTCCGGCGACCGCCAGCGGCGCGGACCCGGGGAGGGCCGAGGACGAAGGCGGCCTGGTCGACGAGGGGGAGGGCGGCGGGACTTTCGTGGTCGAGGAGGCTGAACAGGTCGCCGAGGCGGCGCTCGAGGGGGGTCGCGGTTGTGGGTTTGCGGCGGCGGATCTGGCCGAGGTGGTTGTTGGCGGGGAATGGCCCGATGGCCGCCGACGGGGCAGAACCCGAGGTGGCCGGTGCCGGGATCGAAGGAGACCACCTGGCCGTACAGGCGGTGCAGGGCGGCAGTGCCGGGACACCTGCCGCCGTCGGGGCCAGGGGCGCAAAAGCCGGAACCGGAAGAAGACGGCGGCACGACGGGATCCCCTCGCGTGCCAACGGTCTGGACGACGAACTGCCCCGCACGCTCCACGAAGCACAGACTGCCGACCACCATAGCGAGGCAGCCATCCGACAGCGGCAAGATCAGACAACCTCAACGCCTTCGTGTGCATGCCGCGGCGCGCGCTGCGCCGTTTTTGCTGTGCCGAGCCGCCGACCCTGCTACGACTTGACCGGAAACGGGGAGGGAAAAGGGCCATGTCGGAGTACCAGCACTACCAGTTCGAGGTCGACACCCCGCTGACCGACGCGCAGCTCGCGCAGATCCGCGCACTGACGACACGCGCGAGGCTGTCCCGGCACAGCTTCGTGAACACCTACGGCTGGGGCGACTTCAAGGGCGACCCCCGACTGCTGGTGGAGACCCACTACGACGCCCACCTCTACTTCGCGAACTGGGGCACCCGACGGCTGATCCTGCGCTGGCCCGCCACCGCCCTGTCCCTGGACACCGTCCAGGCGTACTGCGCCGGCGATTCGGCGGACGCCTGGGAGAGCAATGGATACGTCCTTCTCGCCCTGGAGTCCGATCCCGAGGACGACATCGAGGACTTCAACGACCTCTTCGGCATCGACGAGGATGACTTCGACGAGGACGGGGGCCGGGACGAGCAGTGGCTGCCCTCCATCGCCCGAGCCCGACAACAGGTCGCCGAGGGAGACCTGCGCCTTCTCTACCTCGCCTGGCTGCTGCGCGCACGCAACGGCGAATTCGACGACGACGACCTGGAACCCGCCGTACCACCAGGACTGGCCGACCTGCCCGAGCCCCTGGCCGACCTGGCCACGTTCCTACGCATCGACGCAGACCTCATCGCGGCCGCAGCCCAGCACGCACCCCCGCCGCCCCGCCCCACACTCGCCGCCCACCTGGCCTGGACCGCCACCCTCGACACGCAGGAGAAGGACACCGTCCTCGCCCGGCTCATCCACGACGGCGATCCTCACCTCCTGTCCGGGCTGCGCCGTCGCTTCCTGGACAGCCGGGCGCCCGGCGGCCCCGCTCCCGCACCCCGCACAGTTGCCGAACTCCTTGCCGCGGTCCCTGCCCAGAAGACGCTGCGTATTGCCCGCCAGGAACAACGGGAGGCCGAGGAGCGCGACCGGGCGGTGTGTCAGGCGCGCGAGGCGCAAGACCGGCGGCTGGCCGACCTGCAGGACGATCCCGAGGCGGCCTGGCACCGCGTGGGAGAACTCCTCTCACAGCGAGGAACCCGCCATTACCCGGAGATCGTCCGTCTCCTGGGAGATCTGGCCGCCCTCGCCGACCGGGACGCCACCACCGGCGCATTCGCGGAGCGGTACGCCCGGTTCATCGCCACTCACCGGACGAAGAAGGCCCTGATGCGCGATCTCAGAGCCGGGGGACCTGCCTGCACCGCCCTCATCGCCCTCACCCCCGCGGCGGACTGAACCTTCAGCGCCGGCTCGTCCGTGGCATAACTACAGCCCACTCAGCACTCGGCCACTGTGTTGCGGGCGGGCACCTTCCCGGGCCCACGCCGCTGCCGGCCACCGGAAAGCGCGACGATCCGAAATCCGTCCGGTTCAGTGCCCCCGTGCCGCGGTTCCGAGTGACACCTCACTGCGTCCGTTCACCCCGAATTCTGTCAACCAGGACCGCCGCGCCTCTCAGGGAATCGAGTAGTATGCCCCGGTTCTAATGGATTCGGGTTGCTGGACAATTGACGATCCAGCAGCCTTCGGAGGCCGTGATGCCGCCCCGCAACTATCCACCCGAGTTCCGTCGCAGAGTTCTCGATCTCGTCGCGTCCGGAAGGAAGGTCGCCGAGGTTGCCCAGCTCCTCGGCATCAGCGACCAGACGATCTATGTCTGGCGCCGCCAACACTTCATCGATACAGGTCAGTTGCCCGGAAGGAACAGCAGCGACCAGTCCCAACTCGCTGCGGCCCGCAAACGCATCGCCGAGCTGGAGGCCGAGTTGGCCATCCACCGACGGGCCGCAGAACTGCTGGGTGAGGTGACGCCCCCAAAAGGCGGTTCGAAGCCATCCGCGTGATGGCCGGCCAGCACCTGCCGGTGCAGCTTGCCTGCCGGGTACTGCATGTCGCCGAGTCCGGATACTACGCCTGGAGGGACCGACCGCCGTCGAACCGTCTGGTCAAGCACGCTTGGCTGACCGAGGCCATCGTGGGCATCCGCACCGCCTCCCGCGACACCTACGGCTCCCGCCGGGTCCACGCCGAGCTCCGCCTGGGTTTGAGCATCCACGTCAGCCACGGCACCGTGGAACTGTTGATGCAGCGCGCTGGCCTGCACGGCCTGCCCGGCAACCGACGTCGCCGCGCCAAGCACGTCACCCCGTCCGTCGCCGACCTGGTGGAGCGGAACTTCACCCGTCACGCCCGGGACCAGTTATGGGTCACCGACATCACCGAGCACCCCACGCTGGAGGGCAAGGTGTACTGCGCGGTGGTCCTGGACACGTTCTCGCGGCGCGTGGTGGGCTGGTCGATCGACGCGGCGGATTCAATTGGTCGTCGATGACATCGATGCCGGGCACGAGGTGGCCGACGTGGAAGGCGATCTGGGCGAAGTAGTTCGCCGGTTGCGGTTGGGGGTGAGCAGTCCGATGGGCTGCACCGGGGGAGTTCCTCGGGGACGATGTTCGTGGGGTCGAGGAGGTGCCGGGCGACCCCACGATCAGGATTTCCCAGGGGCACGCCCCTCCAAGATCGCAGCGAC
>NZ_JBEOWS010000581.1:0-3500 GCF_040296125.1 Streptomyces sp. NPDC002265
CTCAACTCCCTCGCCGACTACCTCACCAAGGTCGGAACCACCGGCCAGAAAACAGAGCAGAACTAACCCTCAGGATTTCTGGCGCATCACACTAGCTGGTACCGCAAAGTCGGCCACGACGACGATGCCCGCTGTGTGCTCGTGGTCAAGCAGCGCCATCGGCGTCAGGCTCTGCCGCCGGCCGTGCTGGTGTGGGGGCAGGACCAGGGACATACGCCACCGCCGTCGCGCGCGACAGTGAAGGTCCATCTCAGGCCCTGCTCCATATGCATGTACATATCTACATGCAGAATCATCAGCCACATGATCCGGGAAGGGTAGAAATCTACCCTTCGAAGGAGACCTCGTGGAGGTTGGGCTGATCAATGGCCTTCCCGGCCATCCGCTCTTTGTGCACGGTGCGGTGGTGCTGGCCCCGCTGACGGCGCTGGCGCTCGTGGTCTGTGCGCTGTGGTCCTCGGCGGCGCGCAGGCTCGGCTGGGTGTTGCCGGCGCTGGGGCTGGTCACTCTTGTCCTGGTGGTGCTGACCACCGAATCCGGCGAGTGGCTGGAGGAGCATGTACAGGAGACTTCGCTGGTGGAAGAGCATGCGGAGATGGGCTCTGGTCTCACTGCGTGGGTGATCGCCCTGTTTGTCCTGACGGTCGCCGTCTGGCTGCTCAACCGTGCGGGCTCCCGCTGGCAGCGTGAGCGCGGAGGTGCGGGCGGGAGCTCCGGCGATGGTGGGGCGTCCGCCGTGGTCCGGTGGGCTGCTTCCGTTCCGGTGCGCGCGGCGGTGCTGGTGCTCGCTCTGGTCGTGGCTGTTGGTGCTGCCGTGGAGGTGTACCGGATCGGGGAGTCGGGTGCGAAGGCGGTCTGGCACGGCCGGTTCTCGACGAGCGGGACCGGCGCTGGGGGGTGACTCGGCAGCCGTGTCCCAGGCAGCCTGGTGGCACATGGGGGAGCTTGACCGGCCGGGCGTTCTCGCCTTGTGTCCGGCCGGTCTCGCGGTTCGGCCGGGAATCAGCGCAGCTGGTTGAGTGCCTGCTGGAAGGCGGCTGAGTGCTTGGCCTCGTCGGCGGCAGTGTCGCGGAAGTAGGTGGCGGCGGCGGTGTCACCGACGGCTGTGGCTCGGCTGGCGAATCCCGGGTACAGGGTGGTCGCTTCGTTGTGTTCTCCGGTGATGGCCTTGCTCAGGTTCGCCTTCGTCGTGCGGACGAGGCCGGCCAGGACCGCTTCGCCTGCGAAGTGCTCGTGCAGCTCGACCCCGGCGGTGCCCTCGAAGAGTCGGGCCAGTGCGGGGTTTCCCGTCCGCCGTGCCTGGGCGGCATAGAGCATGTACTTGGCGTGGGCGAGTGCCTCGCCGTGCATGGCGGTGTCGAGGTTGGTCCGGGTGCGGGTGGCCTTGACCTTCGGAAGTCCCGCGGGGACCGAGACCGTCTTGGCCGTCGGCGGTGCGGGGATGGTGCCGTGTCCGGTGGTCACCGCTGTCAGCGCAGTGCGGTAGGCGTCGCGGTGGCGGCCCTCGTCCGCGGCGATCTCGGTGAACAGCTCGGCGGCTGCGAGGTCCCCGTCCGCGCGGGCCTGGCTGGCGAAGCGGCGGTACATGACCTGGTGCTCGTACGTCTCGCCGTTGATGGCCTGGCGCAGGTTGGCCGCGTTCGTGCCGACCGTGCCGGCGAGCGTGGCCGCCTCGCGCAGGTGCTCGTTCAGCTCCGTCTGCGCCGTGCTGCGAAAGAGCTTGCCGACTGCCGGCAGGCCCTGGCGGTCGGCCTCGGCGGCGAAGAGGCTGTAGGCGGCGTAGGCGTACGCCTCACCCTTCATGCCGGTGGCCAGGTCGGCGAGCGTCTGTGCGCGGAGAGCACGGGCGGCGGTGTGCGGCGCCGGGGACGGTGGACCCCCGGCCGGGGCCAAGGCCAGAGCCGGGACTGCCGGCGCCACCGCGGCCAGGGCGCACAGACTCACTGCGAACGTACGTGTCGAATGGCGGAACACGATGTCCTCCTTCCGGGGCGCACCCGTCCGGGTGCGCACGCCTCGACCCATGCCACCCGCACGTGCACACCACCGCCCCTTCACACCACCCATCCGAGTGAATGCAGAGAGTAGTTTCGGGTCCGGCGCCAGCGGCTAGTGAGACGGCTACCGACTCCGGCCTGCAGGGGTGAGGCTGGAACGTCGAGGGCCAGGCGGGCGGCGTCCTCGGCTGCCCGGCGCGGGCCGGGAACCACGGCGGACAGCGGCAGTTCCAGACGCTTGTCCATGTCCAGACGGAACGTGCCGTACGGGTTCATGTTCGACCAGAACAGGGCGGCCCGAGCGCGCCGGTCCCCTGCGGTGAACCTCTCCGCCCACTCCGGCTCGGTCAGGACCTCAGGACCTGTTGCAGCAGCCGGGCGTTGACGTGCACCAGCGCGGACTGGAGGCACATGCCCGTGGGGAGTGGACCGTGACTGGGTCCAGGAGGTACCCGCGACGGCCCGCCTGCTGGCCGCACGCTTCTGACCCGCCGCTCACGCTGGTCCTGCGGCGCGGTCGCCGGGTGCCGCTCGAAGCGACCGGCGGCCTGGAGACGGTGGCCGTGCGGGTGCCCGACCATCCCGTGGCACTCGCGTTGCTGTCGGCCTTCGGCGGCGGTGTCACGGCCCCGTCCGCCAACCGCTTCGGCTCGGTGAGCCGCACGACCGCGGACGACGTCCGTGCGGAGCTCGGCGACGCCGTCGACTTCGTGCTGGACGGCGGCCCCTGCGAGGTCGGTGTCGAGTCGACCATCGTCGACGCCACCAGCGAGATCCCCACCATCCTGCGGCCGGGCGGGGTGACGCGCGAGGACCTCGAAGCGGTGCTGGTGCGTCGGGCCGAGGAGATCTTTGAGGAGAACACCCGGCTGCTGGCCAACCCGCTCGCCTCACCCGAGGACATTGAGGACCTGGACGGCTGGACCCTGCACAGGCTGTGGCACTCCGCGTTCACGCACGACGCGGAGGGCGACACCTCCACCCCGATGCTGCTGGCCCGCTCCCGCCACGCCTCTGTCCGCTCCCTGGAGCGGTACGCCCACCCCGGCGTTTGAACTAGGTTGACTCGGTGGCTGCCTGCCAGAAGATACAAGATCAACCATTGGCGACTTCCGGGCTCACCAGTTCGTCTCCCCGTCTTGGGGCGCCCCTCAAGCGGACCCGCTGGGATCCAGCTCGCTGCCCGTTCGCACCGGCCACGCAGCCCGCCGGGCGAGGGGCGGGAGTCCGCATGCCTGCAGCACCGCCGGTGCCACCGTGGACGGGTCTCCGCTGGCCACCCACTGGAAGCGGGCCACCATCATCATGTCGGTCGTGTCCATTGTTTTGGTGTAGCCGATCAATCGGCGGTTGTGTTGGTGGTGTTGGGTAGTGCGGGGGCACTTTCGGGGAGCTCGGCGGAGTAGAACTGGTCCATGCTGCCTTCGGGAAGGTAGCGGCGGGGGAAGGCGATCCACTCGTCGTGCATTTCGAAGAGCACGGCGGTGACCAGCCGTAGCAGTG
>NZ_JBEOWS010000582.1:0-3473 GCF_040296125.1 Streptomyces sp. NPDC002265
GTTGCAGGTGTCCGTACGGGTGCCGTGGTTGTGGATCTGGCGCACCCTCTCGACTGCTGCCTCGGCGGCCGCCTTCGAGGCCAGTGCCGCGTTCTGCTGCGCCTTGTAGGCGATCTTCGCGGCCGCGGCGATCGCACCGCTGATCGCCGCGATGTGGGTCGCGGAGTCGTAGTCGAGCTGCGCGGTCCGGTGCTGCGCGATGTTGACGAAGTTCCGGCGCATCCACGTCGGACCCTCCAGGGCCACCTCGGCGTGCGCCTTGGTGTAGGGGCCGCCGGTGTTGAGCAGTGTCGCGGTGGCGACCCCGTCGTCCTCCCGCATCGCGTCGGGGTAGGCGTTCTCGAAGAAGTGCTGCAACGCCGGCGCGGTGTTGGTGTCGAGCGCGGCCTGCGCCGCCGCCTTGACCGCGTTGCCGGGGCTGGAGTTGAGCACACGGACCACCTGGACGCGGTTGTCCTCCGCGGCGGCCTGGACCACGCCGTCGGTCAGGAAGTTCCGCGGCGCCTCGGGCGCGTCGCTGGACAGCGCGGTCGTGGCAGCCGTCGCGATGGCGGGAGCGGAGACCTGGGCCAGGTAGAGGGCGGTCTCGCGGTCGTCCAGGTCCTGGGCCACGGCCCGGTCGGCATCGATCCAGGCATGGGTGTCGGCGTCCGTGCCGGACAGGGCGAACTGGGCGGCCTCCCGGGTCCAGGAGCCCTTCGAGTCCATCAGGCCGACGGCGGCCTTGCGGCCCAGCGTGGCGGCCAGCGGCAGGTCGTTGCCCGCCAGCGCCTGTTCGGCCTGGGTTATCAGATCCTTGAGCGCCTGGTCGGTCTGCTCCGCCTGGGTGCGCTTGTCCGCGGCCGCGGCCAGTTCGTCCGCCTCGTACTGGGCGAGCTGCCTGGCCTCGTCGAGACCGCGCTGCTTGTCGGCGTCCAGGCTCGCCAGCTCCGCGTCCCGCGCGGCCTGCGCCACCGCGAGGGCGTCCGTGACGGCCTGGGTGGCGGTGTCGGCGGCCTTGACCGCCTCGGCCGCGTGCGCGGTGGACTTGTTGGCGTAGTCGAGTGCCTGGCCCGCGTACTTCACGGCCTCGTCCGCGGCGTCCGCGGCCTTCTCGGCGTGGTCGGCCGCGGAGTTGGCGGCGTCGCGCGCGGTACGTGCGGCCGCTGCGGCCGAGTTGGCCAGTGCCTGCGCGGTGGAGGCGGCGTTGGTGGCCCGGTTCGCGGCGGCGTTGGCGATGGCCGCCTGGCGCTGGGCCTCCGCGGCCTCGGCCTGGGCCGCCCCCGCGGCGTTCGCCGCCTGGGCGGAGGCGTTGGCCGCGGCGGCGGCGTCGCGGGCCGCGGAGGCGGCCGCGGAACCGGCGTTCGCGGCCGCAGCGGAGGCGGTCGCGGCGGAGTCCGCGGCCTTGGCGGCCGAGCGCGCCTTGGCGGCGGCGTTGCGGGCGGCGACCGCGGCGTTCTTGGCCGCGGACGCCTTGGAGGCATCCTTGGACGCGGCGATCGCGGCGTTGTAGGCGGTGGACGCGGCGGACCCGGCGGTCGCGGCGGCGTGCGAGGCGGCGGTGGCGGCGTACGAGGCACGACGGGAGGCGTTCACGGCGGCCTGCGAGGCGCTGATGGCATTGCGGGCGGCATCGGCCGCTCCCGCGGCGGCACTGGCCGCCTTGCGCGCCGCCGCCCCGGACTTCGCCACGTCGTTCTTGGCCGCCTCCGCCTCGGCAGCCGCCTTCTGGGCGGCTTCCTTGGCCTTTTCCGCGGCGGTCTGGGCCCGCGCGGAGGCCTCCACGGCCAGGTCGGTCTCGGCCTGGGCGAGCTTGCCCTCCCGCTCGACCACCGCGACGAGTTCCTCGATCGTCGCCGACTCCTGGTCACGGGCGCGCGCGATGTGCTGACCGGTGTCGAGGAACCACTGGATGTCCGACTCGGTGCCGTCCAGGGCACGGCTCGCGTACTTCTGCACCTCCGGGCCGGCCGTGACCAGCATGGAGGCGACCTGCACCTTCATGTCCTCGAGCCGGGCGTTGAACTGACCGTCGGTGAGGAAGGCCGACAGAGCCGCCTGGGTGCCGGTGCCCAGAGCCGCGTTACCCGCCTTGGTCACCGCCTTGCCGCCGGTGCTCATGACGCTGGCCGTGGCCACCCGGAGGTCCTCGGAGATGGCGGCTGTGAACCCGCCGTCGAGGAAGTCGGCGATGGCGCTGTCGCCGTTGTCGAGGGCGGCGCCGCCCGCACGGCGCAGACCGGTGCCGGAGTTCGCGAGGTAGGTGAGGACGGTGACGCGGTTGTCCTCCGCCGTTGCCGCCGGCAGGTGTTCGGTGAGGAAGGCCGCGATGTCGGCGTCGCCGCCGACGAGCGCCGTGGCCGCGGCTGCCCTGACGGCCCGGCCGCCCGTCATCCACGCCTTGACCGCCTTCGCCCGATCGGTGTCCGGCAGGGCGAGCGGATCGGTGCCTGTGGTGTCGTCGGCCGCGGCCGACGTGGCGACCGCCAGGTCGAACCCGAGGGCGGACACCGCCACCATCGCGGTGCTGCCGGTGACGACCGTGCGGAGGAAGTTCCGCCTGCTCCACTGCTTCACGCGCATTGTCCGACCACGCCCCCGTGTCTCCGACCGTTGTTTCGCATCACTGGATGAACCTCCTGGGGAGGACCAAAAGGCGCCTGGCAGAGGGATAAGTGGCGCAAGGATTTCACCGTTCCTCTCGAAACAGGTGCCGATGCCATCGATTACCGACGGAAGGATTGCACAGATCGCGCGGATTAATTCATGCACATGGCAAAGCTGTCCGCTTTATCCCGGATAACGGAGATCTTTCCGGTCAAGCAAATGCAAAGGGTCGGGTGTCGATTGTTAATGGACCGTATGGGCGGTCGCCGGTTGATCACTCGGTGTTCGCGCCCGCATGGTGCGGAGTGCGTGCAGCGTTCACCGCTGAGTGGCGTACATCACACCCGAAGCTGGGCCTATGTCCGCTTTTGTGGAGAACGTTAAGACTGGACAAAAAGTGGATCTTGAGATTGCATGGCGCGGTCAAAGATTTCCCGTCCGGGGTGCACAAGCGCTTTCGCGGCCCATTTTCCGCGAAGCCCGGTGCTTCTTCGATCTTTTGTCCCATCGTGCGGCAAGGCGGGCGGACGGGGGCTTTGAGTTACTGGTTTTCGAGCGGGAGGCCCTGAATTTCAGGGACGGGGGTGAGCTCACGGGTATGCGTATGCAAGTTGCCGTTGCGTTATGTCCAGAATTATTTGTCCGCCTGTTCCTGAACGCGCCCCCGCCGCTGGGTGCGGCCTTCGTGCTCGTCTTTCATTCCGCGTTCCGGAGTTTCCCGGGACCGACGACGAAGGCTGTGGATCAGGACTGTGATGAAGGTACGTGTGCGTACCGCGCTTCAGGCGCGGACGGGCCGCGGGAGACTTGTGCGGCGTGTGGTGGGACTGGCGGCAACGGCCGCCCTGGGTTTGCTCGTTGTGACGCAGGGCCTGCCGGGCGCTTCC